>CALXSO010000121.1 GCA_944391155.1 uncultured Clostridia bacterium | reverse complement strand
ACTTGCTCAAACTTCACTTTTCTTACAACATCTAATGTATCTTCAAACTCTTCATCAGATTCTCCTGGAAAACCTACTATTATATCTGTTGAAAGTGTTAAATTAGGTATTGTTTTTTTCATTTTTTCTACTAATTCTAAATATTGTTCTTTTGTATATTTTCTATTCATTTCCTTCAAGACCTTTGTATTTCCTGACTGTAAAGGTAAATGTACTAATTTACAAACTTTTTCACAAGTTGCAATTGCATCTATTACATCATCTGTAAAATCTTTTGGATGAGGTGACACAAATCTTATTCTTTCAATCCCATCCACTTTATTTAGTGCATGTAATAATGTTGCAAAAGAATTAACTCCTTCATACTCTTCAAATTCAATATTTTTTTCTTTTTCGACTCTCAAATATGAATTCACGTTTTGTCCGAGTAATGTAATCTCTTTATATCCTTTTTTAGCAAGTTCTTTTACTTCTTCAATTATCGCTTTTGGCTCTCTACTTCTCTCTCTTCCACGAACATAAGGAACAATGCAATATGTACAAAAATTATTACAACCATTCATTATTGTTACAGATGCCTTTATATCACTATTTCTTTTGATTGGTAATCCTTCATGTATTTCTCCATCAATGTCTAAAACATCTTCAATCTTTCTTTTTTCCTCCATTGCTCTAAATAAGTCTTCTGGGAATTTATACAAAGTATGTGTTCCAAATATAATATCTACAAAAGGATAACTCTCTTTTATTTTATCTGTAATATGTTTTTCTTGCATCATACAGCCACCAATTGCTATAATAGTACCCTTTTTTTCCTTTATTCTTTTCAATTCTCCTAATTTTCCAAATAATTTATCTTCTGCGTTTTCCCTAACGCAACATGTGTTAAATAAGTTTATATCTGCTTCTTGTGCTTTTTCTGTTTTTGTATATCCCATTTTTTCTAACATTCCACATAGTTTTTCTGAGTCTTTTTCGTTTAATTGACATCTCATTGTTAATATGGAATATTTTAATTTTTTATTTTTATTTATTTCTCTGATTTTTTCTATATATTTTTCTTGATTTATTACTTTATTTTCTTCTTTCAAAATTCTTACCTCCAGTGCTTATTCTATTACATTTTTGGCTTTTTTTCAAGTAAAAGACTAAACTTTCATATCAAATGTAAGGCTCACGCGAGTCTTTTTATAGCTAACCTTTCTTGTTGTACATGGAAAAATCCATATAGGGTCAGGATAAAAGTCGATTTTTCTTTTGAAAATAAAATCTTAGAGATTTATTTTCACTTTAAGTCTGTGTAACTTAAAATTTCATATTGTTTCCTATACAATTAAAAATACACCTCTAAATGTTAAGTTTTTTGTCTAACATTTGGGGTGCACTTCAATTTTTAATAGCTTTTCTCTTTTTTAATTTATTAGTAGTAAATTCTATTTACATTAATAAAATATTGGTTAATTTTATTCAAATAAACTCTCATCAATATCTTCTAATATGCTCATTTCTTTTTCTACTCCTGTTTGCATATTTTTTACTTTTACTACTCCACTTTTTACTTCATCTTCACCAACAACTATGACATATGGAATTTGAAGTTTATCTGCATATTTCATTTTTGATTTTAGTTTTTTATCATTTAGGTATACCTCTGTATTTATTCCTTTTGTTCTTAGTTTGCTTGCTATTTCTATTGGTGTTTCCATATCTTCAAGCATTGGTATAACTAATACTTTTGAAATAGACTTTTGCTTTGCTTGTATTAATTTTAGTTCGTTTAATTTATAAAATAATCTTGTTAATCCAATTGATATTCCTACTCCTGGTAGTTTTTTGTCTGTATAATATTCTGCCAAGTTTTCATATCTTCCTCCTGAACATACACTTCCTAATTCTCTATAGTCATTTAAGAATGTCTCGTATACTGTTCCAGTATAATAATCTAGTCCTCTTGCAATTGTTAAATCTACATTAAAATTCTTGTCTGGTACTTGAAATGCTCTTACATATTTTACTGTTTGTGTTAGTTCTTCAAGTCCCTCTTTATATGTGTCATTATTTATTCCTAGTTTTTCTAGCTTTTCTAGCTTTTCATCTGATGTTCCTTTTATTTCTATAAATCCTATTATTTTATCAATTGCTTCATCTGTTACTTTCAATTCTTTTAATTCTTTTATTACTTCTTCTTTTCCTATTTTTTCAATTTTATCAATTATTCTTAATATTTCTGTTGAATTATTTTTTTGATCTATGCTTTCAAATAAACCATTTAATAATTTTCTGTTATTTATTCTAATTGTAAAATTATCAAATCCTAGTTCCTTAAATACATTATATATTACACTTGGAATTTCTGCATCATTCATTGTATTTAATTCCCCATCACCAATTATATCAATATCACATTGATAAAATTCACGAAATCTTCCTTTTTGAGCTTTTTCTCCTCTGTATACTTTTCCTATTTGATATCTTCTAAATGGGAAACTTAAATTCCCATAGTTTTTTGCAACAAATTTTGCAAGTGGTACAGTTAAATCAAATCTTAAAGCTAAATCTGTGTCTCCTTTTTGAAATCTATATATTTGTTTTTCTGTTTCTCCACCTGGTTTTGCAAGCAATACTTCTGAAAGTTCTATAATTGGTGTGTCTAATGGTAAAAATCCAAATTTTTGATAGGTTTTTTCTATTGTATTTTTTATTTGTTCAAATAAAATTTGTTCTTCTGGTAGTAATTCCATAAATCCTGCTAAAGTTCTTGGTTCTGTTTTGCTCATGTTTATCACCCTTTCATTTTTTATATTCTGCGAGTATTTTGACTATAATTGTTTTTTATTTTAACATAAATTTCTACCTCTTGCAACATTTTCTCTTTTTTCTTTGTGTTACAATTCAGACTTCATTTTGTATACTACTCTAAAAGGTTGATATATATTTTTTGGTTAAAAAAGCTTGAGGACTACCTATGGATCTTTGACAAAAAATATTTATATATCAATCTTTCAGACAGATTATTTTTATCCCATACTGAATAGTAACTTTTTTGTCTTCTCAAAAATTTAATTTAAGTTTAGAAGTGAAATATTGTTTATTTCTAAAATTCTCTTTTTAAATCGATATAAAGATGCTTTTCTGTTTCTATTTTTGTTGGTCTTCCATGTCCAGGATATACAATTGCTTCTTCTGGTAATAATAATAATTTATTTAAAATAGAATCCATTATTTCTTCTCTGCTAGATGTTGGTAAATCAGTTCTTCCCCATGTTCCTGCAAACATTGTATCTCCTGAAAATAAGCATTCTTCCTTCTTGCAGTATAATGAAGTGCTTCCTTTTGTATGACCAGGTGTATGTATTACTTGAAATTCTAATTCTCCTAAATGTAATAAATCTTTGTCATCAATCCTTGAATCTGCTTCTAATTCTATTTCTGGTATATCTATTAAATCTGATAAATTAATGTATTTATTGTTTAGTCCTTCACTATCAAATCTATGTATTAGTATCTTTCCTCCACATCTTTGTTTTAATTCTGTTACTCCTTCTATATGATCACTATGACAATGTGTTAAATAAATATATTTTAGTTTTCCATTTAATACATTTTTTATTATATTTTCTATTTCTTCTACTTCTCCTGCTGGATCTATGCACATTGTTTCTTTTGTATTTTCATCAAATACTATGTAACAATTTGTTGGATCTCCTATCCATGTTTTTATTTGCAATCTTTTTAATATCATTTTTTCTCCTTTGTTTTTATTTTTTTCTTCTTACATCATATACACTGTCTACTTTTCTTATTGCTTTTAATATTTGATTTAATTCTTGTATATTTTCTACTTCAACACTAACATCTATTATTGCTATGTGTTCTTTTGTTGTTTTTGTGTTAACTCCTACTAGTTTTGCTTTGGCTTCTTTTATAGCTGTTAGTACGTCTACTAATAGTCCTGTTCTATCATTTGCAAGTACTTCTATGTCTACTTTGTAAATTTCATTTGCTTCTTTATACCATTCAACATCAATCATTCTGTTTTCTTCTGTTAATAGGTCTTTTACGTTTACGCAATCCTTTCTGTGTACTGATACTCCTCTTCCTTTTGTTATATATCCTACAATTTCATCTCCTGGTAATGGATTACAGCATTTTGAGAGTTTGACTAGACAATTGTCAATTCCTTTTACTACAATGCCTGAACTTGATGGTTTTGTTTTTCTTTCTTTTTGCATTTTAGCAAGTTCTTGCATTTTTTGCTCTATATCTTCTTCTTTGTGGTCCTTTCTATATTCTTGCAATACTCTTGCTATTATTTTTACTGCTGAATTTGCACCGAATCCTACTGCTGCATACATTTCATCTAAGTTTTTATATTTGTACTTTTCAAGCATTGGTTCTATATACTGATTTTTGAATAAGTCTGCATGTGTGTATCCTATTCTTTTTATTTCTTTTTCTATTAAATCTTTTCCTTTTTCTATATTTTCTTCTTTTTGTGCTTTTTTGAACCAACTTTTGATTTTATTTTTTGCTGCAGTACTTTTTACAAATTTTAACCAATCTCTACTTGGTCCTTTTGAATTTTCTGATGTTATTATTTCTATTATATCTCCACTTTTTAATGGTGTAATTATTGGCATCATTTTGCTGTTTATTTTACAGCCAACCATATGATTTCCAATCTCCGCATGGATTGTATATGCAAAGTCAATTGGTGTTGCTCCTCTTGGTAAAACTTTTATTGCTCCTTTTGGAGTGAAAACATATACTTCGTCTTCGAAAAGTTCTTTCTTTAGCGTATCTAAAAATTCTTGTGGGTCTTGTAGGTCTTTTTGCCATTCTAAAGTTTCTCTAAGCCAAGCTAATTTATCTTCTTCCACTTTTACTGATTGTTTTTTACCAAAATAGCTTGCTTCTTTATATGCCCAGTGTGCTGCTATACCATATTCTGCTACTCTATGCATGTCCCATGTTCTTATTTGTACTTCAAATGGTGTTCCCTTTTCTCCTAATAATGTTGTATGTATTGATTGATACATATTTGGCTTTGGAACTGCTATATAATCTTTGAATCTACCTGGCATTGGGCTATATAGCTCATGCACAACTCCTAAAGCTGCGTAACAATCTTTTACTGAATTTACTAAAATTCTAAGTGCAAATAAATCATATATTTGATCTAATGTTTTATTGTCTCTTTTCATTTTTCTATAAATACTGTATAAATGCTTTGCTCTTCCAGTAACTTCTGCTTCTATTTTTTGCTTTTTTAATGCTACTTTAATATCATCCATTATTTTTTCAATAAATTTTAGTCTTTCTTCTCTTTTTTTGTTAATTCCTTCTACTAATTCGTGATATTCTTCAGGATATAAATATTTAAAAGCTAAATCTTCTAATTCCCATTTCATTGAATATAATCCTAAACGGTTTGC
>CALXSO010000120.1 GCA_944391155.1 uncultured Clostridia bacterium | reverse complement strand
TATTTCTACTAGACCAATATGAAAAAGTTCATATTTAATATAAATTGAACCGCCACTTGCGAGAACCGCTTGAGTGGTGGTGTGAGAGGGGAGAAACACATTAAGTGTTATCCTCTACTCGATTTTTATTGTAAAGAAAACAATATAAAATATCAATGGTTTATTGTAAATAAAATGTCAAAGAAAATTTTAAATGTACCTGTGAAAAATTTACAAGTTGGTAGCTATTATATGAATAAAAATGTTTAGATGAAATAATTTAAATAATTTTAAAGTGCATATTGTACTGACATATAATAAAAAATAATAAAAGAATAATTTATATGTAATATAAACTTGCAGAGAGCTTCTAAAGGAAGAGTTTAAACAAAGATAAAAAAGAAAAAATAAATAAAAAGAATAAATAAAAAAAGTATCGAAGCTACATAAGTGAGGTTCACGCGGTTTTTTTTATAGGTAACCTTTCTTGTTGTACACGGAAAAATCCATGTAAGATCAAGATAAAAGCCGATTTTTCTTTTGAAAATAAAATCTTAGAGATTTATTTTCACTTTAAATCTGTGTAACTTAAAGTTTCATATTGTTTCCTATACAATAAAAAAAGAATAAATAAAAAAAGAATAAATAAAAAAAGAATAAATAAAAAAGAATAAATAAAGAAAATGAAAAATAAAAAAGAATAAATAAAAAAACATAAAGAAATAGTAAAAACTCAGTTAAACAACACTTATTTTAAAAATAATACAATTTAAAATGGGGATTTTAAGGTCCGTCCCCAAAATCCCTCCTAGAAGGGATTTTAAGGAACGTCCCCTAATCCCTGTAGAAAAGGAGTATATATGTTTAATTTTCAGTTTGATAGAAAAATTATTATGGTTATTATAGGAATTTTGTTACTTGCAGCAATAGTGCAGTTTACAGCTAATCCAGGGATGCTTATAAGCTTGCTTATTAGTGCACCTGCTGTGCTTATTGCAATTACTTTTCATGAGTTTGCACATGCTTTTGTGGCTGATAAATTGGGAGATGATACTGCTAGAAGAGAGGGAAGACTTAATTTGAATCCCTTTAGTCATTTGGATCCTATAGGTACATTGATGTTGCTTGTTGCAGGTTTCGGATGGGGAAAGCCTGTTCATGTTGATCCAAGAAATTACACAAGAAAGATGTCAATGGAAAAGTGTGAAGCTATAGTTTCTGCTGCGGGACCAGTTATGAATATTATTTTGGCTTTTGTTTTTGCTATTGTTTATTGTGCAGTATATAAATTTGGTAGTATGCAATTTTTGTCTTCTAGTGTTGGTAGTGTTATTATGCTGATTTTATGGGCAATTGTTACTACTAATGTAGGTTTAGGTGTTTTTAATTTAATTCCATTACCACCGTTAGATGGGTCAAAGATAATTATGCCTTTTTTACCATATAATGCTAAACAATGGTTTGTGAGCAATGGAAATGTTTTTTATATTATTTTTGTTGTGATTTGGATAACAGGTATTGCAGGAATGATAATTTCACCAGCAATTGGTTGGATTAGTACAGGAATTATAAATTTAGCTAGATTGATATTTGGCTTACCAGTTTAATGTATAACCTGCTAAGGGTGAAATAAATGTAGATATTTTTTATGTGTTTTTGTGTTTTAATATAGTAAAAGATAAACAAATTAGGAAATAAATTTTATACAAGACTAGATTGTTTTGGATTTATTATAGTAAAATACAAACTATATGATTATAGGCTCTATAGATATGTAAATGGAGGAATATTTAATGAAAATATATGATAAAGAAATGTATAAAATGGAGAATAGTGTAAGAAATGCAGTTATAATAATTTTGATATTTGTAATTTCCTTTTTAGCAGGTGTTTTTTCAAGAAATATAGAAGTTTCACAAAAGGATGAACAAATTATGGAGCAACAACAGGAAATTAATAATTTAAAAAAAGAAATGGAAAGTTTACAAGGGAATTTTGTAGAATAATAAAACTAATATTAATGGATAGATGTTGTTTGTTAATACAATCATATGATTAATTATTAGCTAATTATGAATTTAACAATAAAGGAATGAGATTTTTGAAAGATATATTAACACTTGGAATAGAGTCAAGCTGTGATGAAACTTCAGTAGCAGTTGTAAAAAATGGAAGAGAAATTTTATCAAATATTATAGATACACAAATACCAATACATGAAAAATATGGTGGAGTGGTTCCTGAAATTGCATCAAGAAATCATATAGAAGCTATTTCTAGAGTTACTAAAAAAGCATTAAGTGATGCAAATGTTTCATTTAATGATATTGATGCTATTACTCCAACATATGGACCAGGGTTAGTTGGGGCTTTATTGGTTGGATTGTCTTATGGCAAGGCATTGAGTTTTGCAACTGGAAAACCACTTGTTGGTGTAAATCATATTGAAGGTCATATAGCTGCTAACTATATTACTTATAAAGACTTAAAACCACCTTTTATATGTATGATGATGTCAGGTGGAAATACACAAATTATACATGTTAAAGATTATACAAGTTTTGAAGTATTAGGGAAAACAAGAGATGATGCTATAGGAGAGGCTTTTGATAAAGTGGCTAGAGTAATTGGACTTGGGTATCCAGGAGGACCAAAGGTTGATAAGTTAGCAAAAGAAGGTATTCCTGAATATAATTTACCTAAAACACATTTTGAAAATGCAGATTTTAGTTTTAGTGGAATTAAGACAGCTGTAATTAATTTAAATCATAAGCTTAAAACAATTAATAAAGCAAACCTATGTGCAAGTTTTCAAAAAGCAGTTACAGAAGAACTAATAGAGAATGTGAAGAAAGTACTGAATGTAAAAAAGATAGAAACAAAGACTATTGCTTTAGCTGGAGGTGTTTCAGCTAATAGTTATATAAGGAAAGAATTTTTAGATTTGGAGCAGGAGGGTTATAAAATTTATATGCCAGATTTAAAGCTGTGTACAGATAATGCAGCTATGATAGCATCAGCAGGTTATTATAACTATATGGCAGGAAAAAGGGATAACATGTTTTTAAATGCTAAACCAAATTTGAAATTAAGCGATTAGATTAATTTTTTAATATAATAATAAAAAATTATTTTAATTTTTAAAAAATATGTAAGGTCTAGGTAAAAATTTAATAGCAGAGTTATTATAAAAGAGATAAAATCTATAATATTAAACGAAATAAATATGATTGTAAATTTAAAACAATAAAAATTAGAAGGAGTCATATATGTCTATATATACAATAGGAGATCTTCATTTATCTTTTCAAGAAAATAAACCAATGAGTATATTTGGTGAAAATTGGCAAAAACATGAAGAAAAAATTGCTATAGATTGGAAAGAAAAGGTAAAAGAAGAAGATACAGTAATATTACCAGGGGATTTTTCTTGGGCAATGTATTTAGAAAATACATATGAAGATTTTAAATATTTAAATCAATTACCAGGAAAAAAGATATTACTTAGAGGAAATCATGATTATTGGTGGAATACAATAACTAAAATGAAAAAATATTTAGAAGATAATAATTTTCATAATATAGATTTTTTACAAAATAATAGTTTTGAAGTTGAAGGCAATGTGATAGTAGGAACAAGAGGATGGACTATTTCAGAAGATAGTGAAGATAGAAGATTGATTTCAAGAGAGGCAATTAGACTTGAACTTTCGATAAAAGACGGAATAGAAAGATTTGGTGAAAAAAAACATTTTATAGCTTTTATGCATTATCCACCTATAACCATTCATCAAATAAGTAAAAATGAAACAACGGAATTTATGGAAATATTAAAAAAGTATAATATAAAAAAATGTATGTATGGACATTTACATAGTAATTCAATTAAAGAAGCAGTAGAAGGTTTTCATGATGGTATTAATTTAAAATTGGTAAGTGCAGATGGATTAGATTTTAAATTATATAAGATTAAGTAGTTTTGGTTTTCTAAAGATTGGAGAAAATGATGGATTTAGCAAAAGATGTGAAATATATAAAGGGAGTAGGTCCTAATAGAGTAAAATTATTGAATAAATTGAAAATATATACATTAAAAGATTTAATAACATATTATCCAAGAGACTATGAAGATAGAAGTAAACCAAAGAATATTTGTGATTGTGTGGATGAAGAGGAGACAACGATAGAAGCGGTTGCTTGTGGAAAAGTAGTTGAAACACGTTTACCAAGAAAAACGATGCAAAAACTTCTAATAAGAGATGAAACAGGAACAGCAATTATTACATGGTTTAATCAAACATATTTAAAGAGTAAATTTGAAATAGGCAAGAAATATAGATTTTATGGAAAGATAAATTTAAAATATGGCAAGATAGAATTAACATCACCAGTATTTGATGAAATAGATAAAAAAAATAATACAGGGAGAATAATTCCAATTTATCCATTAACATATCAACTAACACAAACTACATTAAGAAAAATAATGGAAAACGGAATTAAAGAAGTTGCTGGAAATTTGAAAGAATCTTTACCAAATGAAATTCTTAAAGAATATAATTTGCAAGATATTAATAAAGCGATAGTTGACATACATTTTCCAAAAAAATTAGAGGATTTTGAAACAGCAAGATATAGATTAGTTTTTGAAGAATTGTTTAGCACACAATTAGCTTTGTTGGCGTTAAAAAATAAAACATATAATGAAGAAATTGGCATAGAATTTGACAAGAATGTTCATATATCAGATGTAATAATGAAATTCCCATTCAATTTGACTAATGCACAAAGAAGAGTGTTAGAAGAAATAGAAAAAGATATGGAAAGTAGAAAGCCAATGAACAGACTATTGCAAGGAGATGTAGGCTCTGGAAAAACAGCGGTAGCAATGTGTGCTGCATATAAAGCAGTAAAATCTGGATATCAAGTGGCAGTAATGGCACCAACTGCAATTCTTGCAACTCAACATTTAGAGAATTTTAAAGGGATGCTTGATGATTTAGATATAAAATCAGAACTTTTAATTTCAGGAATATCTAAAAAGAAGAAAGAAGAATTATTAGAAAGATTAAGAAATGGAGAAAGAGATATATTAATTGGAACACACGCTCTGATAGAAGAAAATGTAGAGTTTAAAAAATTAGGATTGGTAGTAACAGATGAGCAACATAGATTTGGTGTTAAACAAAGAACTAAAATTGCAGAAAAAGGGAAAAATCCAGATGTACTTGTTATGTCTGCAACTCCAATACCTAGAACATTAGCACTGATACTTTATGGAGATTTGGATATTTCTATAATTGATGAACTGCCTCCAAACAGGAAAAAAATTGAAACTTTTGCAGTAAGCAAAAAGCTAGAACAAAGAGTAGATGCTTTTATAAAAAAACAAATAGAACAAGGAAGACAGGCATATATAGTTTGTCCTCTTGTAGAAGAAAATGAAGAAATGGATTTAAAATCTGTTGAAGAACTGTATGAAAAATATCAAAAAGAAATATTTCCAGAATATAGAGTTACATATATTCATGGTAAAATGAAACCTAAGGAAAAAGATCAAATAATGTTGGACTTTAAAAATCACAAAATTGATATTCTTATTTCTACAACTGTAATAGAGGTTGGTGTAGATGTACCTAATAGTAATATTATGGTTATAGAAGATGCACAAAGATTTGGATTGGCTGCTTTGCATCAATTAAGAGGAAGAGTAGGAAGAGGAGAATATCAATCATATTGTATTTTAAAATATGAGGGAAAAGGTGAAAATGTAAGAAAGAGAATGGAAATAATGTGTAAAACAAATGATGGTTTTGTTATTTCTGAGAAGGATTTAGAACTTAGAGGTTCTGGAGATTTTTTTGGTACAATGCAACATGGTTTACCAGAGTTTAAAATAGCAAATTTATTTGAAGATATGGACATTTTGAAAAAAGCACAAAGAGCTGCTCAAAATATATTGTTAGAAGATCCTAAATTAGAAAATCATAAAGAACTGCTTGTTTTGATTGATGATAAGTTTCATAATAGGATTGAAATTTAATTTATTAATTTTATGAAAAAAGGATGTTGATGTTATGTTTCAAATAATTATAACAATAATTGGATTAATTTTAATACTGATAGGAGTAATTTGTATTTATGATGCACGAATAATTACAAAAAGATTTTTTGGCTTTGGAGATCAAAATGAGGGTTCAAATGGAGTAAAGATTTTAGGTTTTATAGTTGCTATTGTTGGTGCATTGATAATTTATTTTTTGGGAAAATAGCTATAGTTATAATTTATGGTTACTAGTTAAACTTCATTTTGTAGAGTAATCTGAAAAGTTGATATATTTGTATTTTTGTCAAAGACCAATAGGTATACCTAAAGTTTGTTTTTGACAAAAATACATATATATCAACCTTTCAGAGTGATTACTTTTATGCTATACTAAGTAGTAACAATTTATGGTTAAACTTTCTCTAAATTTATAAAAAAATCTTGACAATGTGGATGACATGTTATATTATAAAACAAAATTAGGAATAGTTCCTAATTTAAGGAGAGGGTTTATGAGTAACTATTCTAAGCAAAGAGAATCTATACTTAATATTATAAAGAAATTGAAAACACATCCAACAGCGGAAGAAATTTATATGAAAGTAAAACAGATTGATGAAAGAATAAGTAGAAGTACAGTATATAGGAATATTAATATATTAGTAGAAAATGCAGAAATAAATAAGATTTCAATGCCAGTTGGACCAGATAGATATGATTATATAGATAATAAGCATAATCATGTCATTTGTGAAAAATGTGGAAAAGTGTTTGATTTTTATTATGAAGTTCCAAAAACTTTAAAAAATGAAATACAAAGACAATTGTCTGGTAAAATTTCTTTAACTGAAAGTTTAGAAATAAATGGAATATGTTATGAATGTAAATCTAAGAAAGAAAAATGGGAGGTATAAAAATGGATTTAAAAGGAACAAAAACAGAAAAAAATTTAATGGAGGCATTTGCTGGTGAATCACAAGCAAGAAATAAATATACATACTTTGCTAGTAAAGCAAAAAAAGAAGGTTATGAGCAAATTGCAGCTATATTCCAAGAAACAGCTGACAATGAAAAAGAGCATGCAAAAATGTGGTTTAAATTATTACAAGGTGGAGATATTAAATCAACAGTAGAAAACTTACAAGCAGCAGCAGAAGGAGAAAATTATGAATGGACAGATATGTATGATAGAATGGCTAAGGAAGCAAAAGAAGAAGGATTTGATCATATTGCTTTCTTATTCTAAGAAGTTGCTAAAATAGAAAAAGAGCATGAAGCTAGATATAAAAAATTAATTGAAAATATGGAAAATGGATTAGTATTTAGCCGTGATGGAGATAGAATTTGGAAATG
>CALXSO010000119.1 GCA_944391155.1 uncultured Clostridia bacterium | reverse complement strand
ATAAATTTTATTCATATTTTTTTAATTTAGTGGATAATCTTTCTCTTTTTTATTACTTAAAATTATATGTTTTTTGTTAATTATCGTCAAGCTTTTTTGCTTTGAGTGTAAATTTTGTTTTTCTGTTATTTTTGTTTGCTTCTTTTTCAACTTTTATTCTGATTCTAAATCATAGAAATAATCTATTATTCCACTATAAATTCCCCATGCTAATTTGTTTTGATATTCATTTTCTTGTAATAGTTTTTCTTCTTCTGGATTTGATAAAAATCCGCATTCTACTATTGATAGTGGTATTTCCACATGATCTGCTATGTATATTTTATCTATTTTCATTGCTTCACGTTTGTTTTCTTTTTGGATAGATTGGTTTAAATTTTTTTGTATACTTTTTGCTAATTGCTGACTTTGTTCATTACTTTTTTGAAAGAAACATTGCCATCCATAGTATTGTGATTGTTCTATCTTGTTTAGATGTATTGAAACAAATATGTCTGCAGATGATTCGTTTCCTATTTTTACTCTATTTTTTATGTCAGATATTTTTTTCTGTTTTAATGTTTTGCTGTCTAAATCATAAATTCCATTTTCGTTTGATCTCGTTAGTATCACTGTACACCCACTTTGCTCTAATAAATTTTGTACTTTTAGTGTTATTTTTAAATTTGTTTCTGCTTCTGTTGTGCCATTTTTACTTTGTGCTCCTTCATCTGGAGTCCCATGTCCTGCATCTAATATCACCACTTTGCCTGAGACTGGTGTTGCTGTAACTACTAATGATTTTTCTAGATTTTCTTTCGCATCTTGGTATGAAAATGTAAAAATCCCAAGTAATACAATTAGAAATATTAAGCTAATTCTTTTTTTGTTTAAAACTAACATACTTTTTTTCCTTTCTACAAAAAAAACTCTTAATTTATTATATTTAAGAGTTTTTTATTTATTCATTTATTTAAATATATATCCAACTTCTTTATATTTTTTGCCTTCTATCTCAAAAAACCTTCCTTCTTTTATTAATTTTCCACCCATTTTTTCGTAAAACTTTCTTGAATTCTTTTACTTTTGCAATCTTTTAAAGCTTTTTGTAAGCTTAACTGTATATTTTATGTTTTTTCAATATTTTTTCTTCTATCGATTGCATAACTGCTTCCTACTACTGATTTTGCTGCGTGTTTTACTTGAGCTCCAATTTCTCCTATTTCTAGTATGTTATAAAATCTATTTACATCTGCTACAACAACTCCTATTGAGATTGATGTTAGTGGAAATTGTTCTATAATTCCTTTTCTGTTTGGTACTTCTATATATCCTTTTTGTGCATCTTCTGGTGTGAAAAAGCTTGGTACTTTACTATCAAATTGTGCTATTATTGTTTGACATAGATTTTCACATCTTATGTCAGGTACTACTGCTACAAAGTCGTCTCCTCCTATATGACCTATGAATGTATTATCTTCATATAGGTCATGTACTGCTGATGTTATCGTATCTGCAGTGAATTTTATTATTTGATCTCCTTTTAAAAATCCATAAACATCATTGTATGCTTTAAAATTATCTAAATCTAAATAAAGGACACAAAAATTTTCTTTGTTTGCTAATCTCTTTTTTAATTCTGCATGTATTTGAACATTTCCTGGTAATCCTGTAAGAGGACTTATTCTACGGTTTATGTTCATAAGCCTGTTTAAATTTTTTACTGTATAATATAAATATTGCTCATTTACAGGTTTTTTGATGTAATATTCTATGGATTGTTTAAGGATATCAATCCTATGTTGTTTATCTGCATCTGATGATACTACTATTACTGGTGTAATACTATTATCATCGTCATTTCTAATTTTTTTGCATAAATCTATTACGTCTACTTCAATTGCATCTTCATTTATTATTATTATTGCTGGTATATTTCTTAATGCAATATCTATTTGTTCTGATTTTACACTGATAAATTTGTATTCTTTATCATTTTTAAATAATTCTCTAAACACTATTATTGAAGAATCATCGTCATCAATAATGTAAATTTCTTGTACCATATATACCCCTTTCAAATTCTTTTTTTATCTTTTTCTTTTTTATTTTTTTTGTTTTTTCTTATTTCTTTTAATTGTTTGAATTCTATTTTTCTGTTTAAAATTTCAGATATTTCTTTAGAATCAATTGCTGGGAATGCTTTTTTTAGCCTATATACTCTTTTATATAACCTGCGAGATATATTTCTCCTTTTTTTGTCTAAATTGTCTACTATTTTTTGTAGATCTATTTTTATATTTTTTTCTTCTATTTTGGTTTCTTTTATTTCTTGTAGTTTTTGCTTTATTTGAATATTTAGTTGCTCTATTTTTTCTAATGTTGTTTTTAAACTTTTAACTTTTACAATGGTATTTATTGCATCAATTATTACTATTAACATTGTTATTCCAACTAAAATATATAAAATTGTTGGTGGAATTAAGTTTACTTTGTCTCTGATAAATGGCTGTATATAACATGTGAATATTACTCCTAATATTCCCCAATATAGAGAATTCATTAAACAGATTCTGCCTTGAAAGTTAAATTTGTTATTGGAATAGTCCCAATATTTTATATTAAATGTCTTTTCTAATATTATGGCTACTATGTATTCCCATAATGTTAAAACTATAATTGACATTATAAATAATAATGCTATTTTATTTTGAAATCTTTCAAAAAATAATATCATTATTATTGCACCTATTCCATAAATCGGACAAAACGGGCCTTTTAAAAAACCCGTATTTACCAATTTCTTCTCACAAATTGTTCTGTATGTTGATTCTAATATCCAACCTAATATAGAATAAATAATAAAATATGCTAATAACTCAAATATTTTCTGTTCCATATTTTCTCCATTCTATTATTTAGTGAATTGTACTCTTCTTACTTCTTGTACACCATCAGAATTTGTTGCTACTACTTCCATTTTGTTATCGCTTCCTGTTTGTAATGGTATTTCAAATTGGAATTCTTTTTCTGTAAGCTTTTGTCCAAATTTTTGATTTTCATCTTCATTTAATGTTATTACTACTTCTTCTAGTCCTGTTTCATCAGATAATTTTATTACATATTTTGAATAATCTTCATTAAAACTTATATCTATTGTAGGTCTTGAAACTCCTTTTATTTCTTGTACTTTTGTTTCTGTCCTATTATTTACATCTACTACTATTACAGTTAGAGTATGTGTTCCAATTTGTGCTGGAATTTCTTGATCTATTCTAGTATCATTTATATCTATTTGTGTTTCGTCTTCATCATCCCAACGATATGTCATGTAAGCTATTTGTTCTTCACCTTCATATGTTATTCTTATATTTCCATTGTCTAATGCTTCTAAATTGATGTTGCTTTCTAATTCATATGTATTTGAATAGCTGTTTTCTCCACCATTGACGTCTGTTACATGTATATTTAAAACATTACTTCCAGTTGGAATTTCTATTTTTTCTTCTATATATTTTCTTCCGTCTCCTCTTATTGTTGTTTCTTGCTCATCATTCCATTGATATGTGATTGTATTTATGTTGTATTCACTTACTACTTTTAAAAATACAACTGTATCATTTTCGGTACTTTCAACTGTAATTGTTGGATTTGTTTTTATATTTTCTTTTTCTTGTCTGTTTTGATAAATAGCATATGTTCCTGTTCCAATCATAAAAACCCCAAATACTAGTAAGATTATTGTAAACACTCTTATTACTGTTTTTACTTCTGTTGGTTTTGAATTGTATTTTTTCTTTTTATTCTTTTTTTCTTCTGTTTTAACAGAAGTAGAAAGTATTTGATTCATAATTTTCACCTCTTCGTTAATTATAAAAAATTATATCATATGTGGTTTTAAAAGTAAACTACTTTTTTTAACTTACTCTGATAAAGCCATAAAAATATTTTTTGGCGACTTGTATTATAGTTCTATCAATGGTTATGGCAATTTTATAGATGTTATCTAAGTTTCAAATGTGATTTTACTTAAATAATCTATGTATAACTTGATATTTCTGCCCTTCATTGATAAAGATTTTCTTTTCATGAGTTAAAAATAAAAAGGAATAAAACTGTATATTGATTTTATTCCTTTTTATTGGTATTTTATATTACTTTTTGTTTTTTGACATACTATCTTTTTCTTTTATTATTGTATTTATTTGCTTTCTGATTATACTATAATGCAAATCTCTTAATTAAGAATACTCCTCCTCCTATTGTTATTAATACTGTGAACCCTAATATGTAATATAT
>CALXSO010000118.1 GCA_944391155.1 uncultured Clostridia bacterium | reverse complement strand
TCAAAATTAGGTGATAAAACTATAATTAAAGAAATTTATGTTAAAAATAAGATCTATAATATTGTTATTAAATAATTTTATAGCTATTTATCTTGTATAGGAAAATTTATTTTAACTAATTTATAATGAATTTTACCTATACAAGATAATAATTAAATAAATTCTTAAATAAATATAAATTTATCCTTTGGGTTTCATGAATTATGATTTAAAAATTATATACTGATTAAAAATTTTCTATATTGATTAAAAACTTTCTATATTAAAAATTTCTAGATATAAATTTCTAGATATAAAATTTCTAGATATAAATTTCTATATATATTTTTTCTACCTATAAAAGGATTTTAATTATTAGTTGTTGGAGAATTAAGAACTCACTATATTAAAAATTTCTTATGAGATAAACTATTTTATATAGAATCTAATTATAAAAATATTATTTATTTACCCTTTGTTCTAGCCAATAAATCTTGTGCCCCTGAATGTCTAAAATTTTTTCTGTCTTTGTTATTCTTTTATCATGTATATTAAATTTTTCTGAATTCACAGTAATTGCATCAAAAATTATATCTAATTTATTACCATGTTCAAATTCTATTTTTGCTATTGAACCACTTAAATTTCTATTTTCAGCTTGTAAACTATTAGAAAAATCTTCTAAATTTGCTACTCTTACAAATAATTCTTTTATTTGCTTCTCCATCACTTTTATATGTTCTTCGATTTTTATGACTCTTTTTATTAATTCTGCAACTATTTTTTCTAATTTTAATACTCTATTTTCAATTTCTACTATTTTATTCTCTAGTTTTTCTAAGCTTTTTTCAAAATTTATCATTTTTTCTTCTAATTTTTCTAGCCTTTTTTCTAGTTTTATCACTCTTTCTTCTATTCCGTGTACTTTTTCTTCTAGTCCTTCTAGTCTTTTTTCTAGATTTATCATTCTTTCTTTGATGCCTTGTACTTTTTCTTCTAATCCTTCTAGTCTTTTTTCTAGATTTATCATTTTTTCTTCTATGCCTTGTACTTTTTCTTCTAGTCCTTCTAGTCTTTTTTCAACGTTTGCTGTTCTTTTATCAATTTTCTGTAATTTTTCTCCTATCACCTCTACTTTCTCCATTACATCATTAATTTTTTCATCAGATTGATTCATTTTTTCTAAAATAGTTAAAAGTATACTATCTCTTTGTTGATCTGTCATATTTTCCCTCCTTTCTTTTTAAAATTACATCTATTATATATTTCTATAATTCCTTTGTCAATAAAAACTCATCGACATACTTCGACATAAACAAAATCTGTTACAATTGAGATTTCATTTTATAGAGTAGTCTTAATTGTTGATTTATAATTTATTTTTTGTAATATAAATGTAATATATTTTTAATAAATATGTTATATTTTTGCTTTCGTTTTATTGTATAATATAATTGATGATTATTAATTATTAAAATTAGATATTAAAATTAAGTCTCATCATCTATTTTTTTAATATTATAAATACAAAGGAGATAAATATGAGTGTTGAATCAGAATTAAAAAAAGATGGTATTGAAGTTATAAAAAAACTAGATACCTTAAAAGTAAATACTCTTGCTAGAAATGTTTCAGTTAGATTATGCAAAACTTTCCCAAATTTCGGTCTAAACCAAGATAATCTATTTATTAAACTTTCTAGACTAGATATGTATATTGCAAAAATGCCTGAAGGTATGGCAGAAGCTAATTATTTTTATAAAAATACTTCTATATATTTCAATGAACATATTCCTGAAAGTGATTTAGAAGAATTTGCTATTCATGAATGTATTCACCATATTCAAGAAGTAAAAGACAAAAAAAATTATTTAGTTCGCATGGGACTATGTGATTACACAGAATTTAAAATATATGGCTTAGGTTTAAATGAAGCAGCAGTTCAACTTATGGCTTCGAAAGTTATTGGAATTCCAAAAGAATCTGTAAAATATTTTGGAATTAATTTCGAAACATCTAGCCCCTCATATTATCCTTTAGAATGTTGTCTTGTAGAACAATTAGCATATCTTATTGGTGAAGATATTTTATTTGAAAGTACTATAAACAGCAATGATAATTTTAAAAATAAATTTGCAGAATTAACATCTTATAAAACTTTTATGGCTATACAAAATGCAATAGATGATATTTTATATAAAGAAGAAGAAATTGTAAAAATTAATAATAAAATAGCAAATATAGACGATAGAAATAAAAAAGTTGACAATATGTTAAAGAAAATTCAAGAGTTAAAAGATGAAATTATGCTTACATTTATGAGAACACAAAATTTAATAATTTCTAGCTATTTTGATGCTTCATTTAATAATATTACTAACCTAGAAAATTTAGAAATGTTTAGAAGGAAATTATATCACTTTAAAAATTATATCGGAACAGCTGAAGGATACACTTTCTTTAATGATTACTACATAAAAAAAATGGATGAATTAGAACAAAAATATAATTTTTTAGAAAATGGAGGAATTGAGACAGCTTTAATAGAAAAGCCTAAAAAGACAAGTAAAATCATGGCTATTTTTAAGGCTATACGTAATCTTTTATTTGGCACTAGCAAAGAAAAAGAAAACAATATCTAAGTACGCTATTTTTATAATTCAGAGTTAATATTATAGAATATTCTGAAAGGTTGATATATAAATATTTTTTAATAAAACCTTATCTAGGATCTTTGTGTTGGTCTTTAGTAAAAAATATTTATATATCAACCTTTCAGACGTTTACAGTCATACTGAAATAAATTATAATACAACATTATCCATTTTAGTATAAACTACAATATTAAAACTCATACTATTTTTCATACATATTATAAATCACTTAAAATATTCTCTGCTGCTTCCCTACCAGACTTTGCGGCCCAAGCAACAGTTCCTTTCATTCCAGCTAAATCTCCTCCTGCATATATCTTTTTATCAGATGTTTTATAATTTTCATCTACAATTATATTTCCCCACTTATTCAAAGTCAAACCTAAAGTTAAAATTTCATCAGAAACTTGTGATCCCAAAGCCATAACAACAATATCCACATCAATTTGATAATTGCTACCATCAATATTTACAGGAACTTCTCTTGATTCCCCTTCTTTTTTTATCAACTTTGTCTTTATTAATTCAAGTTTCTCTACATTTTTCTTTCCGATTATTTTAGCTATATTATTCTGAAACAAAAATTCTATTCCTTCTGCTTTTGCTTCTGCAATTTCTTTTTCCTCTGCTGGCATTTGCTTCTCTGCTCTTCTATAAATTACTTTAACTTCTTTTGCTCCCATTCTTTTGATTGTTCTGCAACAATCCATAGCAACATTTCCACCACCAACTACTGCTACTATTTTGTTAGTAAAATCCGGATAATTTGCATACTCTAAAAGCTCATTACCTCCGTATACACCTTTTAAATCCTCACCTTCTACTCCCATTTTTGAAGATTTATTTGCACCGACACTTAAAAATATAGCATCAAATTTTTTCTTCAATTCATTTAATGTAATATTTTTTCCTAGCTCTTGATTGTATTCTACATTTATTCCTAATTCTAAAATTTTACTAATACTATCTTTTATTATTTCTCTTGGAAGTCTAAAATAAGGAATTCCATGAACTAAAATTCCACCTAATTGATCATATTTTTCGTATATAGTTACATCAACACCCGATTTAGCTAAAAAAGCAGCACATGTTAATCCTGCTGGTCCTCCACCAACCACAGCTACCTTTTTATTGATTTTTTCAGACTTTTCGTAACAATCTACTAAACTATACCCTAGTTCATTTGCCTTATCAAAAGTAAAAGCCTCCAAATCTCCTATTGAAACAGGTTCACCTTTTATTCCTCTAACACATGAGCCTTGACATTGTTTCTTATGTGGGCAAATTCTTCCACAAACACCAGGCAAAACAGTAGTTTTGGAAATTTCAATATATGCTTCTTTATATTTTTCTTCTTTCAATAATTTAATCATTTCAGGAATATGATTTCCCAATGGACATCCTTTTAATTCACAAGGTTTTATTTTACAATTTAAACAATAATCTACTTTTTCCTGTATTTCTTTGTTCATTTTAAATTTCACTCCTTTCTTGCTTCACTTAAAGGTATATATAGTTGTAAAAGTTTTTCTTTCAAACTATTCTATTCATTTATTACTCATGATAAAATTCCATTTTAGTTTATTATTTTTTTTCACCTTTGTCAATTATTTTGACCAACTAATACAATTGATTATGAGAATTTAGTTACTATTCATTATGGCATAAAAGTAATCCGTCTGAAAGGTTGATATATAAGTATTTTTTGTCAAAAACATCTTTAGGTCTACCTATTGGTCTTTGACAAAAAATACTTATATATCAACCTTTCAAACTACTCTACAAAATGAAATCTGATTAGTAACGAAGCTACCATTTCTTGTAAGTTTTGCTAGTTAATCTCCTTATATTTTTCTAAAACTTTCTGAAAATCTCTTATAAAATCAATTTTCTTTGCCTCATCTCTCAAAAGTGCAGCAGGATGCCAAGTAGGCATATATAAAATGCCTTTCTTTTCAACCCATTTTCCTCTTGAAGCTGTAATTCCATATTCTTTACCCAAAATATTTTTTAAAGCTATACTTCCTAATAAAACTATAATTTTAGGTTTCACCAAAATTACCTGATTTCTTAAATAATCTAAACATGCCAAAGCTTCATCCTCTTCTGGATTTCTATTTCCCGGTGGTCTGCATTTCACAATATTAGCTATATATAGTTCTTCTCTTTCCATTCCTAACATTTCAAAAGCCATATTCATAAGTTTTCCAGCTCTTCCAACAAAAGGTTCTCCAAGTCTATCTTCATCAGCACCTGGACCTTCTCCTATCAGCATAATATCTGCATTTTTATTACCTACTCCAAATACTATGTTCTGTCTAGTAGTACATAATTTACATCTACTACAATTTTCTATTGATTTTTCTAGCTCTTCCCATGTTTTTAACATTTCTTGCTCCTTTTTAATAATAAAATTCACTATAAACTTCTTTCTTACTATTTAATCATTGCATTTTATTTATCATTTGCTTTCTTAATTTCATACACTAATGTCACTAAATTCCTATTTCTATTAGTGCTGTACTTACTCCATATCCCTCTTTTTCTTTTCTATATGAATGTATAATATTATGGTTACATACACTACATAATTTTGAATCTATGATATTTTCTTTTCTCAAACCTGCCTTTTGTAAAATAAGATTATTAATTTCTACTGTATCAATATACCATTTTTCTTCGTTTTTTGCTTTTTCAATTATTTTTTTTAAATTTAATTCATGAAATTCATTTTGAAATATTTCTTTTACTTCTTCTCCAACTTCAAAATGACATTTCCTAATGCTTGGGCATATACAACATATTATATCTCGCGGATCTGAGTTAAACATTTCTTTCATTTTTTCTACTGTTTTAACCGATATTCTTTGTACAGTTCCTCTCCACCCAGAATGAACATTTGCTATAACTTTTTTCTTTGGATCATATAATAATAGTAAAATACAGTCCGCATTTGTTGTAGCAATCATAATATTTCTTTCATTTGTAATTAATGAATCGGTATTTTTTATGCTAACAAAATTTAAATTTGAAACTTGCTGTCCTTTTTGATTATCTTCTAATTGACTTCGCTTTATTATAGCTATGTTGTCCGAATGAGTTTGATTTGCTTGAACAAGGTTTATTTTTGAATCATCTATTTCTTTGCATAATTCTCTATAATTTTCTAAAGCCCTTTTATATTTATCATTTTCTAATGGCTCTTTATTTGGTTTTGATGTTCTATAATCTCTATCTATCCCCACCGAATATATATGTTTAATTTCTGGATATTCAAGAAGTTTTTTAAATTGCAGATATTCTATATTTTCTTTTTTTATATGTATCATATTTTCATTTGATAAATCTAACATACTTGATTTTAAAATTAAGCTCATATTTCCAACCTCATTTTTCTTATAATATCATCATTTGATTGTTTATCAATAAAATTATATGTATTATTACAAAGTCTTGTATCAAAACCACATATACTTTTATATGAACAATATTCACAAGGTGTTTTTCCCTTTTTATTAAAAGGTTTTAAATCTATTCTTCCTTTTAATATTTCTTTTGAAATATCTTTTATTGTTTTTAATATATATTTCTGTAAAATTTTAAATTCTTCGGCATTTACTCCAGATGTTGATCTTTTATTTATTTCTCCTTTTGAAGTTACTCCTGCTGGTATTATTTTTGAAGTACCTCCATTTTTCAAATTATTATCTTGCATCTCTATTACTTTGATATCAGCTAATATTAAGCCTTTCATTTTAAAATTTTCTCTTAATTTATTCTCTATTTCTTGCTCAGAAATTTTCTTATCTGCTTTAATCATTTGTTCTATCAATCCAAAATATAGTACACCTGCTGGTAATAAATCTTCCTCTTTGCAAACTGCATCCAAGTATGTTAATAATTGAATTTGCAATCCTACATATACTTCATTTAAATCTATGTTTTTGGCTGATGATTTATAATCTATTATTCGTAAGTATTTTCCATCTTCTGATTTTGCCGTATCAATTCTATCTATTTTACCTATAATTTCAAGCCTTTTTCCATCTTCTAATGAAATCTCAATTGGCTTATATTTACCTTTTTTATCAAATTCAATCTCTGTCCCTTCAATTGAGAAATCACTATATACCAAACTTTCTATTATAAATTTCAAAGCTTTTGTTATAATTCTTTTCAATCTTCTTACAAGAATCTTATATTTTGCCGTTTCTTTAAACCTATAGTTTTTACCATTTTCCAGTTCTTCTTCTATTATTTGATTCACTATATTTTCTATTTCTTCTTCATTTACAATTAAATCTCCAAGTGCAATATTTTTTTCCTTTACAAGTCTGAAAAAATTATCAATTGTCTCATGCATAAATGACCCTGTATCAAAATTTTGCACTTTTAATTCTTCTTTTTCTTTAAGTTTTAATCCATATTGCAAATAATAACTAAAAGGACAACTTTGATATCTTTCTAATTTTGAAACACTTGTTTTTAAAGTATTTCCATATAATCTTTCAATTAAGTTTTTTTGGATATTATCCGGAATATTTGTATAATTTATCCCTTCTAAATCTTGTTTTAATTTTTCTTGCATATCAGACTGTTCAATATAATATTGATATATTATATCCCAAATTTCACTTACTTTCTTACCTTCCTGTTTCATAGCAATATTTTCAAGCAACTCTTCATATGTACCTAGCTTATTTGTTATTTCATATTTAGGTTCAACTACATCACTTTCTTCATGTAACTTTACAAAAATTTTCTTTATTTTGTGAATTAACATTGATGGTCTTAAAGATTTACCCTCATTATCTGCTGAACTATAAGAAAGATATAATTCGTTTTCAGCAGTAGCTAATGCTTTATATATATTAAAATTATCTTCATATAAATTTTCCAATGATCCATTTGCAAGTTCTATTCCATCTTGTTTTAATATTAATCTATCATTATCTCCAAAAAAGCCTTCTTCTTTTTTTACACTTGGGAAACTGCCATCATTTACTCCTATAATAAATACAACTTTAACTTTATGACTTCTAGATCTTTCTACATCTCCTATTATAACTTGATCTTGTGTAGCAGGTATTTTTCCTAGTTCACTATTTTTTAAACCTATCTTTAAAATTTGATAATAATCATCTATTGATATATTTTTATCTTTAAAAATATTAACCATTTCGTCCAAAATTTCTATCAAAATTTGATAACTTTCTTTATATTCATTTGCTAAATCAATAAACCCTTCATTTTCTAAATTTTCAATTCTATGAACTAAAATATCTTCAATAGAATTTTTTTGCATAAATTCATATATAACCTTAGAAATATTTTCGACCGTTTTTTCTTTTTGCATATTTTCTTTCAGTTCTACTATAGGGTTTATTATAGCCTTTCTTAACTCATTTAAATGCTCTACTTTTTGCTTTTTATCTTCTTCTTTCAGTTCATATACAAAATCTTTTTTCCACTTATTTTGTTTAATTCCCCATTTTGTACAATAATTTTCAAGTTCAAATACATCTTCCTCATCAATATCTAAAAAACCAATTTTTATATAATTAAATACTGATTCTTTAGTAAAATTATTTCTTATCATTTCGAATATTGAAATAATATATTGGATTATAATATTTTGATTTAATTCTCTTTTTTCATCAATAAAAACTGGTATATCATATTTTGAAAAAATAGCTCTTGCTAAGTTAGAATATTTATCTACATTCCTAGTAATAACACCTATATCTCTATACCTTAAATTACTATCTCTTACTATCTTTACTATTTCTTTGGCAACATATTCAATTTCTGTATATTGATTCTTTGCTAAAAACAAATGTACATCATTTACTTCTTTTAAATATTTATTTGATTTTTTGGCATAAATATTTCTTTCAAGATGTTTTAATTCTTCTGATTTAAATCTTGGAGAATCTTCTAAAAAAATTTCTTTATCAATTTCTATATTATCTTCTTTTAATATCTTAATTAATCTGTTTATTGTTACTTTATTTGAATAAAAAATATCAATATCTGGGTTTTCTATGATTTTAATATTATCAGTACATATAGTAATATTAATTTCCTTAGCAACTTTTGCAATTGCTTTTATAACTTGATATTCTGGATATGTAAAACCAGAAAATTCATCAATATATATAATACTTTCCTTTAAAAAATCTATTGAATTTATATTTTGACTTAGAATAGTTAGTTTATCTGTTTCTTCAATATACTCTGAATTAATCGAATTTTCAAAATTTTCATATAATAAAATCATATCTTGTAATTTGGCTTTCAAATAATTATCATCTATATTTTGAAACTCATCTTTTAAGTTTTGAACAGTAATACCATGTTTCTTAAATTCTGTAATACTACTTATTCCTAAATCAATATTTTCATCTGATTTACCCAAAAATTGAAACTTTTTTTTATTTTTATTTAAAATATCAAAGACTAACATTGCTTTTCCTGTTTTTGTAAGTGCTGCTTTGTTTTCGCCTAAATCAGCTATAACTCTCTCAGCCATTCTACTTAAAGTTATTACTTCGGCATTTATTACAGCATTTCGTCCGATAGATTGCATAAGTCTTTTTTCAGCAACATAAGAAAATTGCTCTGGTGTTATTAAAAAAATCTTCTTTTCTTTATCTATTACCTTTGCAATATTTTTAAAACAATATTCACTTTTTCCACTTCCAGCTCTTCCATAAATTATATTTAAACTCATTATTTCTTCCTTTCTATGAATCCTGAGAAATTTCTCAAGGTTCTATTTCTACTCTCTTCTCCAATAAAATAGATATTGTTGTGCCATTCCTGCTAAATCTCCAAATTTATCGTTTGCTAATTTTTCTATTTTCTTCTTATTTACCTTCTTTTCGTCTGGTTCTTTAATATACAAATCATTCATTACCCTTCTTACCCATACATCTATTGGAAATACTTCAAATCGTTTTAATGTTGAAAATAGTAATATACAATCTGCAACTTTTGGTCCTACACCAGACAATGTAAGTAATTTTTCTCTAACTTCTAATGTATTTGGATTATTTCTTAATTCATCTAAATCTACTTTTTTATCTAAAATCATCTTCATCGTTTCATACAATCTTACATCTCTAAATCCTAATCCCAATTCTCTATATTCTTTTATTGTTACATCTTTTAATTCTTCTGGCGATGGGAATGTATAATAACTTTTCCCTTTATATTTTATTTCTTTTCCATATGCCTTTGAAATTCTTTCTATTATTCCTTTTATTCTTGGAATATTGTTATTAGCTGAAATTATAAATGATATTATTGTCTCCCATAAATCTTGATTTAAAATTCTGATTCCTTCCCCATATTTTACACTTATTTGCATGTTTTCATCAATCTTTAATAATTTTTCCTTTATCTCTTCATAATTTCTCTCCAAATCAAAATATTTGCTTACTTCGTCTTTAATATCTCCGTCTAAACAAATTCCTTCGAAAAAAATATCTTGCCCTTTTTGAGTTATATTCATAACATTATTTTTCCATATGCCAGTATAGCTTCCGTCTTTTTCTTCATTCCATCGAAAACATTGCCCACACTCAAATATATCTTTTAATTTAAATGATTTTTGATTTTTTAATTCGTATCTTTGAATTTGTTCTTGCATATTTTTACTCCTCTTTTCTTGTAACATTATATAATAAATTTATTTAATGGTCAATTTTATGACTATAATAACTTTAATTAGTAATTATTATTCAAACTTAATTTTGCAAAGTGGTCTTAAATCTTGATATATAAATATTTTTTGACAAAGACCTACACTTAAACCCAAAGATTTTTTTTAGCAAAAAAACTTTATATAAAATTAAATATGCAATTATAAATAAGAAAGGTACAAAGCTAAATAGGTAAGAATCACACGTTTTTTTATAAGTTACCTTTCTAGCTATATATGGAAAATACACATATGCTCAAGATAAAAGCCTATTTTTTCTATACAAGAACAAAGCGAGCAGAGCTCGCACTCTTGAGGCTGATTAAAATTTCAGCCTTTTATTTTATTTTTTTGCCCTTTTATATTTTCCTTTTTCATCATTTAATATATAATTTCTTTGGTGATTATAT
>CALXSO010000117.1 GCA_944391155.1 uncultured Clostridia bacterium | reverse complement strand
TAAAATTTTTTATATGTTTATAATTTGGTAGTTTGCTATTTACACTTGCAACTACATCAGCAATCAATTTTTTTATTTCAGTTTTAGTAGGAACAGAACCTTTAAGATATTCTGTTATAGCTTCAATATTAGGAAAAATTTGAGCATTAACATATGTTTCATCATCATTTTCTTTTTGAATTCCTAAAACTAAAGATTCAGAAACTAGAGGGCTATCATTTAAATAATATTCAACCTCTTCGGGATAAATATTTTTACCGTTTTTAGTAACAATAACACTTTTACATCTACCAGTAATATATAGATATCCATTATCATCAATTTTTCCTAAATCTCCAGTATAAAACCAACCATCCTTTAATACTTTTTCAGTTTCTTCCGGCATGTTATAATATCCAAGCATAACATTTGGTCCCTTAACAATTATTTCACCAATACCTGCATCATTAGGATTATTTATTTTATATTCAACATTAGGAATAGGAAGTCCAACACTATCATTCTTTTTATAAAAATCATTATTTCCAGCAACAAGTGGAGAACACTCTGTTAATCCATACCCTTGAAGAGTATTTAATCCTAGATTATCAAAATCAGATACAATATCAGGATTCAATGCAGCGGCACCTGCAATAAATACACGAAGTCTACCTCCTAAAGTGTTTTTTACTTTTGATTTTACTACTTTTTTTACAATAAAAGGTAAGTTATTGTAAGGATTTTCATTTTCTTTTTTATATTTTTCTGGTAATGATTTATTCATATTTTTAATAATATTTTTATGAATATTTTCCAATAATAAAGGAACACATAAAATTACAGAAGGATGATATTCATTAATATTTTGCAAAATATGACGTAAGCCTTCACAATATGCAATACTTGCACCACTATATATAGGTAATAAAAAACCTAGAGTACATTCATAAGTGTGATGTAGTGGCAATATTGAAAAGAACAAATCGCTTCTTTTTACTTTAACAATTCCATATGTTGATAAAATATTAGAGCAAATATTCCTTTGAGATAAGCAAACACCTTTTGCATTGCCAGTAGTACCTGAAGTAAACAAAAGGATTCTCATTTCATCTGGATCCACATTTATTTGATTAAAAGAATTATCACCAGCTAAAGTCATTTTTAAACCATTTTCTTTAAAACTAGAAAAAGCAACCATATTATCTGATTGACAATCATCAAAATTGACAAAGAAAAGATCCTTATTATCCAAATATTTATTATTAATTATTTGTGAAATATTTTTATCATCACCTAAAAGACAAGCACTCTCGGAAACATTTAAGAAATTCACCACATCATCTGAATGAAGTTCTTTATCAATAGGAACAACCACACCAACAATAGAAGCCGCTAAATATGAAACAGCCCAACTATATGAATTTTTTCCAATAACTGCTATACGTTTATTTAAAAAACCATTATTAATAAGACTTGTCCCAACAGAAATAACATCTTTTTCAAATTCTTCATATGTTACAGAGTATATTTTTCCAGAGCTATCTTTTAATTTAAAAGCGGTTCTTGTCCTATAAATTTTAGAAGAACGTGTTAGCATATCCTTAAAATTAGTTATTTCTTCACATTTATGATATTTACTTTTTAATTTTTCTGCGATTGTAATATTATTCTTCATCTTACATCAATCCTTCCTATTATTCATATCTATAAAAATTAAAATCAGTTTCTTTATTAACAGTTAAGCTTCCATTAGTTATTGATTTATCATTATATTCGTATGGAATATCAAAATATACAACAGTTTTAAATTTCTGATTTTCATTATTAGTTATATATACATCAAATGAAATGGATGTACTCAATGCATCTAAATTGACATTGCAACGACTAAGTAGAGAACCATTATATGTTATTGGAATAGATGTATCTGTAATAGTATAATCTGTTTTTATATTTTCATTAACATATGATAATACTATTGGATTAGCACAATTATTATATAGAGTTGGAGTAGATAAATCTGCTGTATCATCAGAAGTTATAGAAAAAATTAGTTCAGATTGTATTATATTATTTTCATTTATATTGCTACTAGCAAAATCTGTTAAATTTTTATAATATAGTTTAGGTTCACCAACAGAAGGAGTCTTAGTAAATTTAAAATTTGAAATACTAACTTCTTTTAAAGTGTTTTCTAAGCTATCTTCATCAGGATAATTTTTTATAAATAAAGCTATATCAGTATATGCAAATAAATTTTCTATTGTAAAGTTAGATTTACTACTAACTTTATTTTTTGAATCACTACTACTAAAAAATACAATTTTATTAATAGAAAAAGTAGTGTATTTATTTTTTTCTGCAAAAGATATATATGATTCTTCAAAATTTGATTTTTGTATATATTTTGTTATTATTTGAAAAAGTAAAAATAATAAAATTAAGAACAATAAAACAATAAATAATACAAAAAGTAATTTTTTTACTTTATTTTTTTTAAAAAAATTTGAAAACTTTATATTTTTCATAAATCCCATCCTTTTAATTTAAGCATATGGATAATTATTTTTATTATAATATTACAATTTTAATATAAAATCAAGCCTAATACTAAAGAGTATTAAATAATAACAATTTTTTCCAATGCGTTTAAATTGACAAAATAATTTTATAAGTTTAAAATATAAAATAGGTGATGTTATGAGAGCAAAAGATAAAAAAATAAAAATCAGATTAACATTGAAGAATATAATATATTTTATAGCAGGTATTGTAATAATATTCTACATTTATACATTTTATCATCTATATTTTGGACAAAACATATCATATGCAAAAGATGATACAAAAGAAACTTCTTCAGATATAAAAGAAATAAAAATAAGTCAAGCAAAAGATATAAATATAGAAGAAATAATTAATCAAAATTCTAAACCAGGATATGTAGAAGAGATAACACAGAATGAAGAAATTTTAGAATATTTAACTACATATAAAACTGATGTAAATATTCCTAAGGGAATATCTTATGTAATTCAAGAAGGAAGAAAAGGGACTCAAAAAATAACAACGAAGAAAATTTATCAAGATGATGTACTAATTGGTGAAGAGCAAATAGGAGCAGTAATAACTAAAGCAGCTTTAAATAAAGTAGTTGTAATAGGAGGGCGGAAAAGTCACCTCAAATAAAAAAATAAAAATAGGAGATACAATATATGTAACTTCTGATATGCTAGCTGTAATGACAGAAAGTAATGAAGATTCTAAAAAATTAGCAACATTACATACAAATGAAGAATTAAAAGTTTTAGAAATTATAGAAAACTGGTATAAGATTTCACATGATAGCATTACAGGATGGGTAAAACAAGAATGTACAACATATATAAATCCTAATGAAACATATTTAGATAATGATGAAAATAAAGACACAACTTCTCAAAATGAAAATAACAGTCAAATACAAAATTTAAGTTTTAATATGTCACTAAACAAACCAAGTGGATTAAGTTTAGAGCAATTCAAAAAAATATTATCAGATGAAAAGGATAAAAATAATATTTTTGAAAACAATGCTGAATATTTCTATTACATTGAACAACAATATAATATTAATGGTGTGTTTGTAGCAGCAGTAGGCATACATGAAAGTGCATGGGGAACATCAACTATTTCTAGACAAAAAAATAATTTATTTGGATATGGAGCTTATGACTCTAATCCATACAATGGAGCATATAGTTTTGATGATTATTCTGAAAGCATAGACTTAATAGCCAGAGTATTTGTGAAATATTATATAAATCCTAAAGGAACAAATATATATGGTGGAGAAAAAGCTTTAGGAACATACTATACATCTCCAACCCTTCAAGGGGTAAATAATAAATATGCAACTGATAAAAATTGGGCAAACTCAGTTTATAGCCATATGAAGTATTTATATAATAAATTATAAATTAAAAACAATTGGTAATATAAATAAAATAGAATATTCTAAAGTATATAAGTATTGGATAATAAATTAAATTTTAGATAAAAATAAAAAGAACCCATTCAAAAGATCTTATAAATATTTATTTATAAAATCTTAAGTTTTAACAAATATTTTATTCAAAAATATTTATATACCAGCATTTTGAACTTTTATATAAAATTAAGTCAGATTGGTAACAATAGTAAATATACAAATAATAAATTTTAAAAAATTCCTTGCTATTTTATTAAAGTTATTGTATGATATAGTGGTAACAAGAATAAAAGTTATTTTGAATATAGAAAACATACAATTGGGCTAAAATAGTTTAAGATATCCTAAAGAGTAGGAAATTTTATCATAATTAAAGCCTTATGAAAGGAATGTGATATTAAGCATGAAAAAAACTATAGTAATACTGGTAATAGCTTTAATAATTCTAAGCGTATTTGCAACAACAAAAGTTTATGCAGCAGAAAATTCAAATGAAGTTATAGATGAAAATACTGAAAGTCAATTAATTGAAATAAAAGATAATCAAGCAAAATCATTAGAAGACTACAAAGATAAATATGGTTCAGACACCTATGGATTAGTTGCATATATTTTAAATTTAGTGCGAGTATATAGTATACCATTCTGCTTTTTAGGAATAGCAATAGGAGCTATACATCAATATGTAATAGGTATAAGAAAATTAGATACTTTAGAAAAAGGAATGGGGTTAATTGTAACTTTTGTAACAATATTAATTATATGCCAAGTTTTACCACTTGCATTTGCAGTATTCGTAAAATTTGGAAGGGGGTAACAAATGAAAGTTTTATTTGCTGTAAGTAATGAAGAAATATCAGAATCCATAGTAAAAAAATATCAAAAAGAATACAAAGAAATAATTTCATATAAAAATGTTTATTACTTCAATGCAATTTTAAAAGAATTACAAAAAGACAAAACTTATGATAGGATAGTTATAAGTGAAGATTTAGAGGCTTTTTCACATAATCAATATGATCAAATAGATAAATTTATATTTGATAGATTGGATAGTATAAGTGATGAAGCTATTAATATAAGTGGTGAAGATATACCAATTATAATAATTTGTGCAGACAGAAGAACAAAATCTGAACAAATGCTTTCAAAACTTTTTGGAATTGGAATTTATAATGCTTTACTAGGAAATGACAGAAGTGTAGAAGAAGTTTGTAAATTAATAAATAAGCCAAGAGTAAAAAGAGAAGCAAAAACATACTACAAAATAGAATCAGATGAAGTAAAATATCAACCTGAAAATGAAAATGATGTTAGTGAGGTTGAGATTCAAAATATATTATCACATTTTAAAAGAATAGGAAAAAATGAAGATAAATACATAGAAAGTTTTAACAGTATAGCTGAACAATATAATGATACACAACTTAAAGTTATTTGTAAGTTTTTACCATTAAATGTAAGAGCTACACTAGAAGAAAGATCACCTAAATATCAAAAATTGATTGCTTACAACCAAAGTGTATCAAACAACCTAAGAAAACAAAAGAAGAAAGAAGAAGAAGCAGGAACAACAGAAAAATTACTAAAGCCAAAAACAAATGAAGCAATAATGACAAAACCTGTTGTTATACCATCATCAGTTAATATATCTGGAAAAAGAAAATTATCAAAAAAACCAATTACAGAATCAAAAGAAGAATTCAAAAGTAATGAAACAGGAAAGTTAGAAGAATTAAAAAATGCAAAAATAAAAGAGGCACAAGAACCAGTAAAAATAGAAGCAGAAGTAGAAGAAAAACCAATTTTAAAAAGTACAGAAATTATAGAAGAACCAAAAGAAGAAAATATTGTTAAACCAGTAAAAAGAAGTAGAGGAAGACCAAGAAAGCAACAACCAATTGAAGAAAATATAGAAGAAAAGCCAAAAAGAAAAAGGGGAAGACCAAGAAAACAAGTAGAAACACAGTCAAATGTGGTATTACCAGGATTTGAAGATGAAAATACAACATTAGAAACACAAAAAAATACAGATATAAATAATTACAAAGATGATTCATCAAGTGATAATTATAATGAGGATATGTTTTCTAACTTTGAGACTAAAGGAGTACTAGAAGATTATGAAAATAATATGACATTACCTGGATTGGAAGACGAAAACACAGATTCAAAAGAAACAGAAGAAATAAGTTTACCAGGATTAGAAACAGAAAAGCAGGAAGACGAAATTGAAATACCAGGATTTGGACAAGATGAAGATGAAGATGAATTCGCATTACCAGGATTTGAACCAGAAAAAAATCTAGAAGAATTTAATGAATTAGACAAACAAGAAAAAATAAGAAAGGCAGAAACATATAATACAAATAATGTTAGTTCTCCATACGATTTTCAAGAAAGCAATAATTATTATCAAAAAAATATAAAAGAAGATAGAGATGATATAGAAAAAAATATAGATATATCTAGTTTACTTACACAAAATAACAAAATAGCATGTTTTGTGGGAACAAGTAAAAATGGTACATCATTTATTGTTAATAATGTAGCAAAGATACTATCTTCAAGAGGAATTGATGTAGCAATATTAGATACTACTAAAAATAGAAATGCATATTATATTTATACAAAAAACGAAGAAAGCTTAAGACAATTATCATCAGAATGTATAGATAATTTAATACGAGGAGTATCAAAAGGAATACAAGCAGAAAAAAAACTAACAGTTTATACAGCATTAGAAGATGAAAGAAATTTAATAGAAAATTCAGGAGAAATTTTACAAACATTAGTTAAAAATCACACAGTAATATTAATAGATTGTGATTTTGATACACCAATTAATTATTTTAGACAAGCACAAGAAATATATTTAGTACAATCTTTAGATGTATTAACAATACAACCATTGACAGCGTTTTTAAGAGAATTAAAATCAAAGAATATTTTAGACGAAAAAAAATTAAGAATTGTATTAAATAAAGTTGTAAAAGTAAGAGGAGTTAATGAAAAAGCTATAATAGGTGGAATGGCATTTTATAATGATCCATCAATGTCTTTTATGACAGAATTATTTGATAGAAATTCAATAAAATATATATCAATACCATTTAACGAAGATGTATATTCAAGCTATTTAGGATCATTAATAGATTGCAATATAACTCTAAGAGGATATCCAAAAAATATTATGCAAGCATTACAAGAATTATCAAATTTGGTTTTTTCAACTAATGTAGCTAAACCATCAGCATATAAACCACCAACAGCAATGAATAATGGATTTTCAGATAGTATTAATTCCACTTTAGATCAAATGAAAAAATATTAAAACATAGGGGGGAAAATAGTGCAAATAGCAATTGTTATCATATTAATTATAGTAATTGTTGGATTAATAATATATAATTTAAGAATACATAAAAAAATACAAACTTTTAAGAATATAAATCAAAAAATAACAAATCTATCCGTAGTACAAGATTTTATGACGGCTATAGGAGAATCAACATCAGTTGATGACAAAATAAAAAAAATAAATGAAATTTTAATAGAGAAATATGAAATAAAATATTCAACAATTGTTGTTTTTGACGGAGCAGAATATGTTGTTAAAGCATCAAATGTAGATGAAAGACATTGGCAATCTTTAAAAAGTTTACAAGATGTAGAGATGTTTAAGGATAGCATTGCAACCGCAACCCCTAAATATGTTACTGTAAATAAATCAAATGAAAGATTACCATACCAAAAAATGGAATTTGGAAGAGCTAAATCAGCAATATTTTTTCCATTATATATAGATAATGTATATATTGGTTACTGGATTATTGAAAGTGGGGTACCACATGATTTTGATAATGTTGATACAACAGTATTAGAAGTAATAAAAGATAATATCGTATCTGTCTTAAAAACAGTAACACATCAAAAAACATTAGAATCAATTGTTAGAACAGATTTATTTTCAGGATTATATTCAGAAGAGTATTTATATGGAGAAGGAAAGAAAATAATAGACCAATATACAACATCTACAATTTGTATGTTCAAAATTATAAATCTAGAAGAAATAAACAAGAAATATTCAAGAGAATTAGGAAATGAAGTAATAAGGCAAATAAGTAGGAAAATTAAAGATAATTTATCAGATACATATGTATTTGTTAGATATATGGGACCAAAATTTGTAATAGCTTTTTCAGGAGTGGATACAGACAGTGTAGCAGACTTTATAAATGATTTAAAGAATTCATTAGAAAAAGAAAAAATTAGTTTAAACGATGAAAACGGAAATATAATAGAAAATCAAGAAACAAATGTAATTTTAAATTTTGTTTTATCTACATATTACAAAGGAACAGGAATAGACGAAGTTTTAAAAAAATTAGAAGAATATCTAGATAATGCAAGCAAGACAGAAAGTGATATAACTAATATATAGAGTAGGAGGTAGAAACTATGAATTTTGACAAAACGATGAATTTTGAAGTAGAGAAAGTCCAAAATGCAAAAACAAAAGAAGTATTAAAAGAAGTGTATGAAGCATTAGTAGAAAAAGGATATAATCCTATAAATCAAATTGTTGGATATATTCTATCAGGTGATCCAACATATATAACAAGCCATAAAGATGCAAGAAACAAAATAAGAACAATAGAGCGTGATGAATTATTAGAAAAAATGGTAAAAAATTATATAGGAATTGAAGAACAATGAGAATATTGGGATTAGATTATGGAGATGCTAGAGTAGGGGTAGCAATTACTGATGCTCTAAATATAACAGTGCAAGGATTAGAAACAATTCAAAGAAATCAATCAGACAAAAATGTATTAAAAAGATTAGATGAAATTATAGTGCAATATGAAATTGAAAAAATAGTTGTAGGATTACCATTAAATTTAAAAGGAGAAAAAACACAGAGAACAGAAATCACAGAAAAATTTATTCATAAACTAAAATGTAAATATAACAAAATAAAAATTGAAACAATGGATGAAAGACTAACAACTATTGAAGCACAAAAAACAATGAATTTTCTTAATGTAGATAAAAAAAATAAACGAAATATTGTAGATACAATAGCAGCTGTATACATTTTACAAGCATATTTAAAAAAACAAGAAAACAAACAATAATATTAAAAATATTATAAAAAAATAGAAAGATATTGCAATTTTAAAAAAGATAATATATTATAAAAGCAACTTATAATAATGATAACTAATAAAAATTAATTGAAAGGAGAAAATTATGGAAGAAAATTTTAATGAAGAGGAATTAGGAGATAACATAGTAATATTAAATGATGAAGACGGAAATGAAGTAAAATTTGAGTTTCTTGATCTAATTGAATATGAAAACGAAGAATATATTGTATTATTACCAATGACTGAAGTAGGAGAAGAAGAAGAAGGAGAAGTAGTAATATTAAAAGTAGAAGACATCGATGAAGATACAGAAGAAGAATCATATGTTAGTGTAGAAGATGAAGAAACTTTAAACAAAGTATTTCAAATCTTCAAAGAAAGATTTAAAGATGATTTTGATTTTGTAGACTAGTATAAATATATACATGAAGACTGCCTTATAATAAATAATAAAAATTATAAGGCAGTTTTGCAAATAAACTAGGGGGGATTATAGTGAAAAAATTTTCAACATACTTATTAGTAATGTTTATGATTTTATTTTGGATATTAAGAATCATAATAACAGTTATGTCTGAACTTGGAAAAGATTTTATGGGAATCATACCTATAGATGAAAAATTTGAAGTAATACTTTTATTTGCATTTTTAATATGTGTAATTTTAGTAGTAAAAAGAAAAATATTAGGATCTTTACTATATCTAACATTACATGCAATATATTTTGGTGGTGACGTAACAGAAAAAATAGGTATATTATCTAGAGATGAGACATTTACTATGGCTCAAGCAGGAGATTTAATATTTTCTATTATTGGATTAATATTACCTCTAGCAGTTTTAATAGATTTATTGCTAGATAGAGGAAGAAAAGAACATCCAGTTGATAAAAAAACAGATTGGTTTTATAAAAACAAAGAATTTGATAGAAAATTAGATGATAGAGCAGATAAGAATAATTATAGAACATTATAACTCAAGGGCATATAGCAAGATTAAATAAATTTATTAATACAAATAAAATATAAAATAAATATTAAAAATAAAGTTTACAATACAATTTTATTTATCACAAAAATAAGCAGTTCAAAAGGTTGATAGGTAAATAATTTTTGTCAAAAATTTTAAGTCTTCGCATATGTCTTTGACAAGAAATATTTACTCATCAACCTTTTGAACTATTTTGC
>CALXSO010000116.1 GCA_944391155.1 uncultured Clostridia bacterium | reverse complement strand
GACATTAAGGGATAGTAATAGAAATTTGTCAGTAAAAACAATAGAAACAATAAAAAGGGTAAGTGAAAAAGGAATATTAGTTATATTATGTTCTGGAAGACCAAGAAAATATACAGAACAAATAGTTAAAGACAAAATTAACAAAAGAAATATAGATTTAGCAATTTCGGAATTTGAGGATTTTTGCAAACCTAGAGATGGATGGAAAGCAATGGAAAAAGATTTTAGTCAATGGAACGGGAGTTATGTAACAGAAATTTACGAAATGTTAAAAAAATTAAAAAACAATATAGACGAAGAGTAGGTGCAAAAATGAATATTATAGAAAAAGAAATACAAGTTAAAGACTATTTAACTAAATCTAATTTACCAGCTAGTGACTATGTCATAAATCCTTATGTTGGTTGCCCACATGGTTGTAAATACTGCTATGCAAGTTTTATGAAAAGATTTACTGGTCATAAAGAGGAATGGGGAACTTTCATTGATATAGTGAGTTGAAGCCTGAAGATATAAATGATGTTAATATAAAAGAATATATTGAAAAATTAAAAAATATGACGTTTGAGAAGAAAAACAGGTGATTAAAATGCAAAATATGAGAATAGAAAATATGCTGAATAGTTTATCAAAATCAAGTTTTAGAAGAAAATTTCATTTAAACCAGAAAGACAAAGATTATATAAAAGAAAAAGGAATGGACAAAATTAGAGAACATGCATATGACTTTATAAATAAAAGATTAGCACCAGAAAATATATCAAATGACGGAAAACAAACACCAATGAGAGGACATCCTGTATTTATAGCACAACATGCTACTGCGACTTGTTGTAGAGGTTGCTTATACAAATGGCATAAAATACAAAAAGGAATAAAACTGAATGAAGAACAAAAAGATTATATTGTAAATATAATAATGGCATGGATAGATAGAGAAATAAAAAATAGTTAGAGGCAAATTAAAAGAAAAATTGAAATAAAAATTGGAGGAACAATGAAAGTATTAAGTTTAACAGAACCATATGCTACATTAATTAAAGAAGAGAGAAAGAAAGTAGAAACAAGAAGTTGGAAAACATCATATAGAGGCGAACTATATATACATGCAAGTAGCACTCATATACCAAAAGAATGGAAAAATAATAAAGAACTTATGAATTTAATAAAAGATAATTCATTAAACTTTGGAAATATTATCTGTAAATGTAATTTAGTAGATTGTATTTATATGACTAAAGAATATATAGAAAATATGAAAAGAAATAATTATCAAGAATATATTTGTGGTGAATATAAAGAAGGTAGATATGCTTGGATCTTAGAAAATATTCAAGTATTAGATAATCCAATAAAAGCAAAAGGACATTTAAGTATTTGGAATTATGAAGAAAAACATAAAATGTGAAAAGTGGAGGAAAATAAAAATGTATAAAAAATCTATTATGGTTGATATGGATGAAGTTATTGTAGTAGGAGCTAAAAAAGAAAATATAAAATTGATAAAATTTGCATAAAGAAATATTTAGCTTTTAGGAAATTTGAACTAGTAAAGGCTTGAAAAAATTAGTCAAAAAATATATGTAAAAGACTAAAAAAGGTTTAAAATATGTATATAAAATAGATATAAAGATGAGAGGTATAAAAATGAATGAAATTCTAAAAGATAAAAATAATTCTGAATACAGAAGAGATTTAAATATTGAATTAACAAAATGCAAAAATTCAAAAAGCATTATAATTGTAACGGGAGAATTGGCTGCCGGAAAGACTAGTTATGGCAAAAAAATTTCAAAGCTATTAGAAATACCTTTTTTTAGTAAAGATGAAATTAAAAAAATTTTATATGATTCTTTTAGTTGTGATAATTTAGCTTATGAAGCAAAGAGAAAACTAGGAGCAAGTAGTTATTCTATTTTTTATTATATAATAGAAGAACAGCTAAAAGTAGGAAAATCAGTAATAGTTGAAAGTAATTTTGCAAAAGAATCTGTTTCTATTATAAAGGAACTATTAAATAAATATAATTATAAAAGTATTACAATTAGATTTGAAGGAGATTTACAGATATTACATAAAAGATTTTTAGAAAGGGAATATTCAAGTGAAAGACATATGGGACTAGTATCAAATGGAGTATTTGATGACTTTAAAAATTTTGAACAAGCAGCTATGAAATCAAAAGAGTTTAAAATAAATAATAATGAAATACTCGTTGATACAACAGATTTTTCGAAAGTTGATTTTGATGAGATTATTGAGAATATACTAAAAAGTTTATCATAATGGTAGTAATTAAAATCTTTCAATATATATATGGTTAATTAGATTGAGAAAATGTAATTTTATAATATAGTGTAGCTATAACAGGGGTGGATTAATTTTTTTAAAAGCATAAAACAAGAGATACATTACGAAATAATTTATTAAACAGTAGCAAAGAAAATTTGTAATATAGCCAATAATACAAAGAACATATGAACTTAACTAAATTTATAAACTAGTAAATACTCATAAACTAAAATAATGTTTTTATGCTTATAGAGTTGGTTGTATATAAGATAAGGAGAAATGAAATGAATTTAAAAGAACAAATTGAAAATTATGTACCATACAATGAACAGGAAAAAAACGACAAAGAAATGATGATAGAATATATGAATACTTTCAGTGATGTATTAACAAGAGAAAATAAAATGTGTCATTTTACTGCATCAAACTGGATTGTAAATAAAGAAAAATCAAAAGTATTAATGATTTATCATAATATTTATAAGTCATGGGCTTGGACTGGTGGGCATGCAGATGGAGATAGTAATTTGTTGCATGTAGCTTTGAAAGAAGCACAAGAAGAGACTGGATTGAAAAATTTAAAAGTAATAAGTAATGGAATATTTGGAATTCAAATACTTACTGTAGATAGTCATATAAAAAGAGAAAAATTTATACCATCTCATTTGCATTTGGATTGTTGTTTTTTATTACAAGCTAATGAAAATGAAACTTTGAAAGTAAAAGAAGATGAAAATAGTGCTGTAGAATGGATTGATATTGACAAAGCAATAGAAATTACTAATGAATTAAAAATGAAACCAATATATAGTAAACTTAATAAAAAGCTTAAACAAGAGATTATTTGACAATGTTATGTAAATATGATAAATTATTTCAGGCTACAAGAAAACATACATTTAGATAGGAGGATGAGCATGAGTGAAGAAGTAATTTTTTCAGGTACCACTTTAGAAGAAGTGGCACAAAATTTTGCAACAATTGTATGCCGGAAATATCAGGACTATTTAGAGTTTTGGCAATCAAAAGCAGTGGATGACTTATATGAATTTTACGAGTGGGAGCTCAGAATTGAGTCTGAACCTAAAAAGCTGAAGAAAAAAGTTTTTAAAAAAATAATGAATGTAATGCGAGAACCTGAAAAAAATAAGCGATTTTTTAAGAGAGAAAAATTATTTTTTAGAAGTAAGGAGATAATCCGGATTACTAATTCATCAACTTTCTACAAGGATTTACTCCCAGAAGTTGATGTAAAAGAATCACTGCCTGATAATATAGAGTATCTAATAGATAAAAAGAATTTAACTATTAGAAAGAAAACGCGGCAAAAAATCTTCCAAAAAGCTATCTCCTAAATAGGAGATAAGATACCCCCAAAAGTATGGATTGGGGGTTTTGCTATTATACGAGTTTTGATACAAATGAATACTGTTAAAAAAATAACATAACAGGAGACAAGTACAAGAGTTACTGGAAATAACCAAAAAAAATTGGCAATGAAAATTTTGCAAAAAAAGAAGACTAAAAATTCTAAAAAAATACTTGCCAAAATAACTAAAGTATGCTAAGATAATAAGTGTTTGAAAAAGCAATTTAGGGGTATAGTGTTAATGGTAGCACATCGGTCTCCAAAACCGCCTGTGAGGGTTCGAGTCCTTCTACCCCTGCCATAAATTAAATAATTAAATTACAGTGAAGAAGAAAAAATACTTAGTAAATTTATTAATAGAGAGCAAGTGATGGTGGAATACTTGTAATAAAAAAGTATGGGGAGCTTCTGAGTAATATATGAATTAAGGTGTCTAAAACATAACATGAAATATGTTTTAGGAATTAGGGTGGAAACGCGGAATATAAACTTTCGTCCCTAGCTATAAGCTAGGTATGGAAGTTTTTTTGTATTCAGAGAAGTTTGGCGTTATAAAAACTTCTAAAAATATAAAAGAACATTAAAAAGGAGGAATTTTTATGATAGAGTCTATGGAAACAATTGTAAATTTATGCAAGAATAGAGGATATATATATCCTGGTTCAGAAATTTATGGAGGTTTAGCAAATACTTGGGATTATGGACCTTTAGGAAATGAGTTAAAAAATAATATTAAAACAGCTTGGAGAAAAAAATTCATACAAGAACAGCCTAATATTGTAGGACTAGATGCAGCGATATTAATGAATCCTGAAACTTGGGTAGCATCAGGTCATGTTGGAGGATTTTCAGATCCATTAATAGATTGTAAAGAATGTAAAACAAGACATAGAGCAGACAAACTAATTGAGGAATGGGCACATGATCAAGGCAGAGATATGATAGCAGATGGTATGAGTGATAAAGAATTGATGGATTTTATAGAAAAAAATAAAATACCATGTCCATCTTGTGGGAAAACAAATTTTACAGATATTAGAAAATTTAATTTAATGTTTAAAACATTTCAAGGAGTTACAGAAGATAAGACCGCAGAAATATATTTAAGACCTGAAACAGCACAAGGTATATTTGTGGATTTTAAAAATGTATTAAGAACATCAAGGAAGAAAATGCCAATGGGAATTGCTCAAATTGGAAAGGCTTTTAGAAATGAAATAACACCTGGAAATTTTATATTTAGAACACGTGAATTTGAACAAATGGAATTAGAATTTTTCTGTAAGCCAGGAACTGATTTAGAATGGCATAAATATTGGAAAGATTATTGCGAAAATTGGTTAATTAGTTTAGGTATGAAGAAAGAAAATATACGTCTAAGAGATCATTCACCAGAAGAATTAGTATTCTATAGTAAAGCAACAACAGATATAGAATTTAAATTTCCATTTGGATGGGGAGAATTATGGGGAATTGCAGATAGAACAGATTATGATTTATCACAACATATGAATCATTCTAAACAGGATTTATCATATCTAGATCCAGAAACAAATGAAAAATATATTCCATATGTAATAGAACCTTCATTAGGGGCAGATAGAGTACTACTTGCATTTTTATGTAATAGCTATGAGGAAGAAAATTTATCAGATGGAGATACAAGAGTAGTATTACATTTACATCCAGCTTTATCACCTTATAAAGTGGCAGTATTACCATTATCAAAAAAATTATCAGATAAAGCTGAAGAAGTATATACTAGACTTTCTAAGAAATTTATGTGTGATTATGATGTGGCAGGAAGTATTGGAAAGAGGTATAGAAGACAAGATGAAATAGGAACACCATATTGTATAACAATAGATTTTGATACATTAGAAGATAATACAGTAACTGTTCGTGATAGGGATACAATGGAACAAATAAGATTAGATATTGATGAATTAGAAAAATGGATTTCAAATAAAATAGAATTTTAAATTTATATTAATAAATAGTTGTTTAGATAAATAGTAATAACAAGGTAGCAAAGCTACATCAATTACAATGAAATAAGAGAAACTAGAGATAAAGGTTTGAATAGTAAAGTATTAAAAATTATCTTAATAAAAATTTTGATAAAAAAAAGAATAAAGACTAATATAGTTTTTAAAGAAAGATACTTTAATTCAGACCTTTTATTATGGAGAGAAAAATGAAATTAACTTATAATGATTATGAAGAATTTTTTAAAAAAATATTTAAAAAGCCAGAAGTGTATTTGTATACAGATTTTGACCCAATTTTGACAGCTGAAAACAAAGAAGATATGAAACAGGGGATTGTTTATTATACTTCTGAAATAGATAAAGTATTACAAACGAAAGCATTTAAAAGAATAAATAGAATATTTCAATTGGGAACAAAATTTTATTCAAGTAGTAAGTTTATGCATACAAGAGGTGACCATAGTAAGGGAACATATCAAAGAACTTTAGATTTATTAGTTAATCTTTCTAAAAAAGAAGAAATAAAATGTTTAATAGAAAAAAATCATTATGAAAAATATTTATTAGCTGAACTGATAAGAGCTTTGTTGCATGATATTGGACATGGACCTTTTTCTCATACTATGGAAATTGTCTGTAATTGGCCAAAAGGATTCCATGAAGAATTAGGAAAGAGAATAATTAATGAAGATAAAGAATTAAAAACTACGTTGGATAAAATATATCCTAATTTAACAGATTTAATGAATGAAGTGGAAAGAAAGAACTTTTTAGGATTAAATTGTTTGTTTGAAGGTCAATTTGACGTAGATAGAGCTGATTTTTTACCCAGAGATAATTATGCTTCAGTTAGAGAGAGCATAGATATGTCAACAATAGTTACTGAACTATTTGATAGTATTGAAATTAAAAAAATTAAAGAAAAAAATAATTTGGTACCTGTATTTCCAGAAAATATGTTGGGGCATATAGAAAAATTTTTAGAATGTAGATATAATAATTATAAATTTCTATATTATTCATTTGATGAAAAATTATATGAGCATATTTTTAAAGAATTTGCAACTGAATTATTAAAAAATAGTGAAGACTTTAAATTAAAGAGTTATTTGGTAGGTAATATAGATAAAAGACCAGAAGAAATAGATTTAGAAGAATATATGAAGTTTAATGATATAGAATTTTTAAAAGGAATTTTAGAAGTATATAGCAAAACAAAAAATGAAAGATTGAAAGAATTAGCAAGTTATTGTTTACCAAATAATACAATGACTAAAGCATTATATTCTCGGATTATTGTCTTCAGGAGAAAAGACTAATGAATATGGATATATTGAAATATTAGAAGATGATATGAAATTTCTGAAAGATGTTAATACATATAATTCAGATTATTCAAAAAAATTGGTAATGCAGAACTTTGTAATACAACAATGTGTTTCATCTCAAGAATTGAATGATAAATTGGAAGTAATTATGAAGAAATTAAATCTTAAGAGTATTGAAAGTTTATCACAGTTTGGAATCTTGTATGATACATCAAAAAATCAATTGTATAATAATAAACCAGAAGAAGAGATATATATACAAAATGATGATGGAGAAATTTATGCATTTGATAAACATCCTAAAAGGAGGATTGAGCTTAAAAAATTTGAAAATAATATAATTATAGTAGATAAAAAACAATTATTAAGAACAATAAATGATAAAAATGAAATTAGAGAAATTTTTCAAATAATAGAAAAAGAGAATTATTTACTTATATAGGTAAATAATCTCTTTTATTATTGTATAGGAAACAATATGAAACTTTAAGTTACACAGACTTAAAGTGAAAATAAATCTCTGAGATTTTATTTTCTAAAGTGAATCTATTTTTATTTTGCTTCTATACGAATTTTTAAGGATAGAATAAGAAAAGCAAAATATAAAAAATTCTATGTTGATTTTACTATTTTCTTATTCAATTTGATAAATAATTTTATAGAATAATTTAAATACTTATTTTTTAATTAATGTTAGTGATATTTGTAAATGATAATGTCATTTTATAAAGAAATTTATAGATTAGGTTAGTTGTTGAATAAATTTTTTTCATATAAATCTTCTATATATACATCTTTTTCTTCAAAATTATCAATAAATCCTACTTTGGCTACATGACTTGAAACCTCTTGTATCCATACAGGGCGTTCATTATAGTAAATATCACTTTTTTCTTTATTATCTAAAATTTGATGAACTCTTTTTAATTCCATAACATTCAACCTTTCTTTATAAATATTATTAGTTAAAGTATATACATTTTTTTTTAAAATATACCTTAATTTGTATTAATATCTTTTTATTTATTTAATAATTTGTGAAATAAAAATATATGGAATAAGAAAGAAGTACACAAAATAAGAGAAAGAAATATGATTGTATGAAACGAAAGTATATGAAAGATTGAAATATCAATAAAATAGCAAATCAAAAAGCAAAATACATGGTAAAATCTGGGTATTAACTTGACTTATTTAGTTTTTTTATATAAAATTGTTAAGTACAAAAGGAGGAATAAAATGAAGATACAATATAAAGGTGAAATAATAGAAATTGAAAAAAGTTCAAAAATATCGGAAGTTTTTAAGGATATAATAGATAATAATAAATATACTGTTGTTGCAGCAACATTTAATAATGAATATGTTAATTTAGAATACGTAATAGAACAAGATGGAGTATTAGAATTAATAGATATATCATCAAAAGAGGGAATGAAAGTATACACAAGAACATTGACTTATATTTTAGGAAAAGCATTTGAAAAACTTTATCCAGAAAAAAAATTAATTGTGGACTATCAACTATCAAATTCAATGTTTTATGATACACAGGATAATGAAGAAGTCTCACAAGAAATGGTAGAAAATTTACAAAAAGAAATGCAAAAAATAGTTAAAGAAAATTTGCCAATAGAACAAGTAGTTATGACAAAAAAGGAAGCACAAGACTTTTTTGCAATTAATGATACTTCAAAAGGTAGATTGCAATTAGATTTGGAAAATAATGAAAAAATATATATGTATTATTGTGAAGACTATTTTAATTATTGTTATGGAACACTTGCCAATAGAACAGGTTGTATTAATAGATTTGAACTTAGTAAGTATAGTGATGGTTTCATAATAAGATATCCAAGCCATAAAAATCCAAATCATATAGCTAAATTTATAAAAAATAAAAAATTGTCTTGGGCTATTGATGAATATGAAGATATTCATAGAATATTAAATGTTGATAGAGTTTATAAATTAAATGATGCAATTGAAGATGATAGAATTCAAGAAGTAATTCTACTTGCAGAGGCATTACATGAAAAGAAAATCGCAAATATAGCTGATAATATTGCAAAAAATAAAAATATAAAGATGGTTTTAATTGCAGGTCCTTCTTCTTCAGGAAAAACAACATTTGCACAAAGATTAGGAATACAACTTAGATTAAATAAATTAAAGCCTGTTACAATATCTGTTGATAATTATTTTGTCGAAAGAAAAGATACACCACGTGATAAAAATGGAGAATATGATTTTGAATGTATAGAGGCAATTGATTTGGAATTGTTTAATGATCATTTGACAAAACTATTAAACGGTGAAGAAATAGTAATGCCAGAGTTTGATTTTTTGCAGGGAACAAAGAGATATAATGGAAAAAAGACAAAGTTGAAAGAAGATGAAATTTTAGTAATTGAAGGAATACACTGTTTAAATGATAAATTAACAAGTAAAATTCCGGCTGAGCAAAAGTATAAAGTTTATATAAGTGCTTTAACAGTGCTTAATTTAGACAGATTTAATAGGATTTCTACAACAGATACAAGGCTTATTAGAAGAATAGTAAGAGATAATCAATTTAGGGGATATAATGCAAAACATACTATTTCTACGTGGAATAAAGTAAATGAGGGAGAAGAAAAAAATATATTTCCATTTCAGGAAGAGGCAAATTTCATATTTAACACTTCTTTAATATATGAGTTATGTGCATTAAAGCCAGTGGTTATGCCTTTATTAGAAGAAATTACTAATAAGGATACAGAATATGCAGAAGCTCAGAGATTGATTAATATGTTAAAATATTTTAAGGAAGTTCCAAATGATTATGTTCCTAAAAATTCTCTTTTAAAAGAATTTCTAGGTGGAGGAGCTTTTGATGTTAATTAGTAAGAATATTTGTTGTTATTCTTAGATGGTTTACATTTATATATGTATTTTGATGTTAATATAGGAATATGTATTAGGTAATGAAAAAAGATTAAAAATGATATAGAAGATAATAAAAAGATAAAAAATAATGTAGTAGGTAATAGAAAATGATTAAAAATAAGAAATTTAAAGAAATTGATGAAGAATTTATATGTGATAATTGTGGTATGAAAGTTCCTAAGCTTGGTTATTCTTGCAGAGATCATTGTCCATATTGTTTACATTCTAAACATGTAGATGTTAATCCTGGTGATAGACTAGAAGAATGTCATGGTGACTTAGTACCAGTTAGTTTGGAGATAGATAGCAAGAAAGGATATGTAATTATATATAGGTGCAATAAATGTGGCAAAATTAGAAAAAATAAGGCTGCCAAAGATGATAATATGGATTTAATAATTGAACTAAGTAGTAAACAGTTATGATATGTTGAAATGAAAAAAAGAGAATATTTAATGATATAAGTGATAAATAATTCTCTTTTTTTCTTGTATGCAAAGAAATGATACCAACAAAAATTTAATAAGAAAGTTTACCAATAAAAATGTAATAAGAAAGGGTACTAATAAAAAAATAATAAGAAAGTTTACTAATAAAAGACCCACGTGAGCTTTACTTATGTAAGCTTTGTTACATTTCTTGTATAATAAATTTTGTGTTTTTTATCAGATAAGATAACAAAATTTTTAAGATTTAATTAAGAAAATGTTTCTTAAAATTTTAATTACTTGTAAATGTTATGATTTTAATTTAGATTTCTCTATTTAAGTTTCCATTTGTATAATTTTTTCCTTCAAATTTTTTGTTATTTCTTACATTTTGAACAATTTTGTTAATTGTTTCTATTTTTTCATTTAAAATATCTATTCTAGCTACATCTATATTGAATTTTTTTATAGGAATAGAAATTATTTTGCTATTATAGATTGTTGTTACAGTTTGGATATTATCTGGTACAACTGTAAAGTCCATATTATATCTATCTTTCAGTTTAAATGTATGACCGTTTTGACACTTCATGGTACAAGTTGGATAACATTTATCTGTTTTACCAAGTAGACAATAGTTCATGTTTATTAGTGGTATTTTTCCATATGCTATTAATTCTTTTTCTAAATTTGACGAAGTACAAAGTTTGGCTATTGTATGTTTGTCCAATTCTGGAGATATAGTGTATCTTAATACCTTCATTTTTTTTAATTCATTTACAGTATTAGTGTTAAAGACATTAAATGTATAGTTTGTAATTATTTTAAGGTTAGGGTTTTTATTTATAACTTCTTCTAAGAGTTTTAAGTTACATATGTTTGAAATTATAAATCCTCTAATTTTAAATTTTTGTATTGCTGTTTCACTATTTGCTAAGAATATATTTTTATAATTTGATTGTATAATTGTAGGCATATAAATATATAATGCAAATTTGTTGCTTAAAGTTTTTAATATGTTTTCATATTTTTTGTTTGAAAAGAATTTTAATGGTATGTATATATTATCAAAATTTCTTAAGTTAGAATAGTCAAAATTTAAGTTTAAATTATTTAGTAGTACTGATATCTTTGGAGTTTCATTTGAACTATTAGTAGTATGGTAGGTATTGGAAGTATTATTAATATTTGATGTGTTAAAACATTTTTCTATAGATTTTTTAGTAAAAGTACGCTTCATTTCTTTTTCTGCATATTTTTCTATTTCTTCTAATATTACTCTTCTGATTTCGTTTAGAATACTTATTTTTGGTATAAATATATTGTCATCCAAATCAAATTTGATGTTTTTAAAGTAAAATGGATAGTTGTTAGTTTTATTAAATTGATTAATTACTGTTTCTTTATCTAGTGGTTTATTTATAGCAACAGTAGGAATAAATGTTGAAGTGTAGTTTATTTTTAAGTTTTTATATAAAATTAAATTGCTAGCAGATGTAACAGTAACCTCTATTGGTTTATTTAATTTTATATTTATATTACAGTTGAATCCTATTTTTTTATATTCTTTTGAAAAACTTTCACGTGCAGTTTCATTAAGTTCTTTTGAAGACATTTTATAAATTTTACTTCCTAACTTTATATGACCTTTTATCCTACCAATTATGACAGTTTGTCCAATTTGTGTTTGAGTAATATTTTCAAAATTTGTATTCATTAGTTCTGATATTGTGTATGATGTTGTTTCGTTTTCTAGGGAAATAGTGTCACCTATTGATATTTTTTCATTTAATTTGATTGTAATGTAACCTTTTTTTGGCAAGTATTTTTCTATTTTTCCTAGAAATAGCCCCATATTGTTTGGTTTTTCTTTGAATACTAATGAATGGTTTCCATTTTTACTTAAGTGTCCTGGTGATGACATTCCTCTATTAAATACTTGAAGAAGGTCTTTTTTGTCATTTTCATTTATTGTATATTCTTCTTTTTTAGATAATGCTAGGTCAATGTATTTTCTATATATTCTAGTTACTGTGGCAACATATTCTGGGCTTTTCATACGTCCTTCTATTTTGAAACATTTTACGCCAGAATCTATTAGTTGAGGAATATAATCGATTCCACATAAATCACGTGTGTTTAATAAATAGCCACTATCAATTAGTTTTTCTTCTTCATATAGCGAAAAAGGTAGTCTGCATGGACCGGCACATTTTCCTCTATTTCCAGATCGTCCTCCAAGCATACTTGAAAAAAGACACTGACCTGAATATGAAATGCATAATGCACCATGAATAAATGTTTCAATTTCTACTTTGGTGTTTTTGCATATGTAATCTATATCATTAATTGATAGTTCTCGTGCTAGTACAATTCTTTTAAATCCAAGTTCTTGTAATTTTAAGGCACCATTTAAATTGTGGACGGTCATTTGAGTACTTGCGTGTATTGGTAGATCTGGAAAATTTTTTATTAGAGTTATTGCTAGACCTAAATCTTGAACTATGATTGCATCAATACCTAATTCATAAGCTTTTTGTGCAAGATTGAAAGCTTCATTAAATTCAGTATCTTTTATTAATGTATTTAGTGTTAAATTTGTTTTGACACCTCTTATTTTTGCATATTCAATGGCTTTTTTTAAATTGTCTTGACTAAAGTTTGTTGCAAAGGCTCTGGCACTAAATGTATCTGAACCAAAATATACACTATCTGCTCCATTTTGAACAGCAGCTTTTAAACAATTGAAGTCACCAACTGGTGAAAGTAATTCGACCATAATTATTTTGTTCCTTTCTTTTTTGTTTTATTATATCATAAAGAATTAAAAAAATGTATTTTTTTGTCGAATGTTAAATTTATTTATAAAAGAATAAATTCTATTTTTAAATAAAATCTAGAATTAATTTAAATTTGTTATAATTTAAACTTGAATTTGTGAAGTACTCTAAAACTTTGGTATATAAATATTTTTGTAAGAAAGATAGCAAAGCTACATAGGTAAGGCTCATGCGGGTCTTTTTATAGGTAACCTTTCTTGTTGTACACGGAAAAATTCACATATGGTCAAGATAAAAGTCGATTTTTCCTATACAATTTATTTTGACCAGTTGTTTAGAATTAAACTAAATTTCAAAAATTAAAAATAAAACTTGTCAAAAAGAAATGTTAATGTTATACTTTATTTAATTATACAAAAGAGGGGGAAAAATAATGTTTATATTTGATATATCAAATTGGATTACATTATTATTAATGTTAATGATAACATTATTATTAATTTTTTTATCACAACAATTGAAAAAGAGCTTTATAGTTGCTTTACCTTTATTTTTTTATCTGATATTAATAGTAGTGCATATAGTTCAATTTTTATCATTATCACAAGAATTTACTGAAATACGAGGTATGCTAATGCGTTGTGTGGCAGTTGATTTTATATTTATTGCGATAACTCTTTTTGCATATTTATGGGTAGATGATGTTGAGGTAAAAAAGAGAGGAAAACAAGGAGTAGATAATAGTTTAGAATGGATGTGGAAAGAATTTTAAATAGTTCTTTATAAAAAATAAAATAAGCCTTACAAAAATAGGGTAGCTGTATTTTATATTTTCACATTGCTATATTAAATAGAAGTTACTAGTCAGACATCATTTTGCAGAATACTTTGAAATGTTGATATATAAGTCTTTTTTGTCAAAAACAAGCTTTAGGTCTACCTATTGGTCTTTGACAAAAAAATACTTATATATCAATCTTTAATACTGATTACTTTTATGCAATACTGAATAGTAACAAATAGAAAGCTAAAAAATTTTAATTTTATTTTAAGAGAATTGATTGTTATAAAGTTTTGGAATAGGAAGCTTTAACAATCAATCTTTTTTTATTTATATTGTTGCAAGTTACTAAAGTGAGTAGCTTTTTATTTTTTTCATAAGTATAAATTGGTGAAAGATCAAGTTCACTAACTTCATATATTTTATAAACAGAATATTGATATATAATATTATTAATTTCTATATTAATTGTGTCATCTATATTTATAAGATGTAAATTGCTAAAAAATTTTCCATTATCATAATTATGTCCAGCAATACATAAATTACTGTTTTCAGGAGGTAGATTGCCATGAAATCTACATGGAAAAATACTTAGAGATTCATTGTCTAAACTCGAAAAGAAAGGGTATGATAAATTTAAAATAGGAATATCTATGTTACCTATTATTTTATTTTCAGAATTTCCAATTGGAATATCAAAAGGATCTTTTGAGGAATATAGTTTTAAAATATTATAGTTGTTATTCAACTTTTCAGAGAAATTCTCATTTTTATTTATATTTAAAATATTGTGTATATAAGAAAAAATTGTTATAAAAAAAAGAATACTGCATGAAATGAAGATAGAAATAAAATTTTTTTTCTTTTTTTTGATATCATTTTTAGTATTTTTTTCATTATCTGGAATTATTTGTAAGATTTGATTCATCTGATTCACCTACTTGAAAATGTTATACAAAATTTATTATTTTAGTTTATAGTATATTATTTGTAAAAAAAACAAATATATTAAATAAAAAAATGGAAAATACTTGAAAAAATCAATAATTTATGTTAATATATATTTTGTAAAAGGATGTTGATATAAATGGAATTAAATAAAAAATGTATACAGTATTTTTTTGATGCTACTAAATATAATCCAAATCAAGTTGTTGAAAGAGTAGAATTAGAGAAAAAACAAGAATTTCCAAAAGAAAAGGCTAAAATAGAAATTAAATTAAATGAGTTTGGTGTTTATGTTGCTACTTTGATTTTTGAAAATTCTAAAAAAAGATATGTGAAAAATTTAAAAATGAAATTTAAAAATAGAGATAAGAAAACTGATAGATATGAAAAATTTATAAAAGATAATTCAAATAGAGTATATGGAAAATATAAAGAAACAGGAGAGTTTAAACCATATGCTAATAGTAGTAACTAGAAAATTATAATTTTAGTCAAGTGTAAAATTAAGCAATTAGGAAAGTTGATATATAAAATGTTTAATCAAGGTCTTAAATTTGAGTATTCATGGGGGTCTTTGGCGAAATATTTATATATCGATTTTTTGGTTTGTTTTATAGAATTGAGTTCGAACTGTAACAATAAAAGAATATACTTGATGAAATAATTTATAGGTCAATTAAAAAAGTAACTTCTATTTGAAAAAGTAAGTTCCATTTGTAAAAAATAATTTATAAAACAAAAATTTATAAAATAACTTGTTTTTTACTTGTATTTATGATAATATACTAATGTATATATAAATTCAATAAAAAAGCAAAGTACATTTAAGAAGATAAATTGAAAAAGAGAGAAATGTTATTAGCTGAAAAACATTTCCAATTGTCTTAAATGGAAATTTCACTTTTTTAGAACTTTTTTTGAAAGCTATGAAATCATAAGTTATTAGGAAAAAGCGGGAAAGCCCGTTATAGCATTTTAATGAGGTTAGAGTAATATTAATAAACAATTTATTATACTAATTATATAAAATTAATTAGATTATATTAAACTAAATTTAATTAAATAAAATTAGATTTATTAATATAGAGAGATAAAAATGTGATTTATTAATATAAAGAGATAAAAATTAGTATTTGATGACTCTGATAAAAATAGGTGGTACCACGAAATATGGAAAAAACCAATTCGTCCTATATATAGGGCAATTGGTTTTTTTGCATATTTGGATTTATCTATATACAACAAGAAAAAATATTTAGATGATAAAGTCATAAAAAAGGTACTCATAAAATCTAAAGTTAAAAAAATTAATTTTAGTGTTAAAAAAGTTTTTAATTTTTAATATAAAAAATATAAAAAGGAAGGTGTTTATTAGATGGAAGAACAAATTAAAATGATTAAACAGACATCAGAAAAAGAAATAGCAAGTGCAAAAGAATTAAAAGCTCTTGAAGATTTAAGAGTAAAATATCTAGGAAAAAAAGGAGAACTTACAGCGGTCTTAAGAGGAATGAAAGATTTAACACCAGAGCAAAGACCAGTAATTGGCAGTTTAGTAAATGAGGTAAGGGATGAGTTAGAAAAACAAATTAGAGAAAAAGAAGCAAAATTAAAACAAGAACTCTTAAACAAAAAAATTGAAAGTGAAAAAATAGATATTACACTTCCAAGTACAAAGGTTAGAAGAGGAAGTTTACATCCTGTTACTAGAATAATTGAAGATATGGAAGATTTATTTGTTTCAATGGGATATGATGTTGTACAAGGACCTGAATTAGAGACAGACGAGTTTTGCTTTGAAAGATTAAATTTACCCAAAGGGCATCCTGCAAGAGATATGCAAGATAGTTTTTATATTACAGATGAATATTTGTTACGTACACAAACATCATCTGTACAAGCAAGAACAATGATTGCAAATACAGAAAAAACTCCTATTAGGATGATAACTTGTGGAAAGACATATAGAAGAGAAGATGATGCAACACATTCACATCAATTTAATCAAATTGAAGGATTGGTAGTAGATAAAAAAGAAAGGAATGTTTCACTTGCAGATTTGAAAGGAACATTAGAAGTTTTTGTTAGAAAAATTATAGGAGCTAATTTAGATTTAAGATTTAGACCAAGTTATTTTCCATTCACAGAACCATCATATGAGGTAGATGTTACTTGCTTTAAATGTGGAGGAAAAGGATGTAATCTATGTAAACAAACAGGTTGGATTGAATTACTTGGAGCAGGAATGGTGCATCCAAATGTTTTAAAAATGAATGGATATAATCCAGATGAATTTGGAGGATTTGCATTTGGAACTGGAATTGATAGATTAGCAATGTTCCGTTATGGAATAACAGATATGAGATATTTATATACAAATGATGTCAGATTTTTAAATCAATTTGATAGAAAGGATGAAGAATAATGATATTAAGTAGAAAATTTGTAAAAGATTATGTGGATTTAGATAATAAATTAACAATAAAAGAAATAGCAGAAGCAATGACAAAAGCTGGAAATGAATATGATTCAGCAGAAAAATTAGTAAATGCTACAAATTTGATAATAGGAGAAATCAAAGAATGTACAATGCATCCAGATTCTGATCATTTACATCTTTGTAAAGTAGATATAGGAAAAGAAATTTTAGATATAGTATGTGGAGCTCCAAATGCAAGAAAAGGATTAAAGGTAATAGTAGCACAAGTAGGAGCAGCGTTACCGGGAAATGTTAAAATAAAAAAAGGAATGATAAGAGGGCAGGAATCAAATGGGATGATTTGTGCATTATATGAAATTGGAATTGATAAAAAATTTCTATCAGAAGCTGATAAAAATGGAATTTGTGAACTTCCACAAAATGCACCTGTAGGTGAAGATCCAATAAAATTTTTAGAATTAGATGATGAAGTTATAGATTTTGAATTAACAGCAAATAGAGGGGATTTATTAAGTATATTAGGTATGGCATATGAATTAGGAGCAATCTATGGTAAAAATGTAAAAGATGTAGATATTACACATAAGGAAAATGGAGAGGATATTAATAAAGAATTTTCTGTTGAAGTAAATACAGAAAATTGTAAAATGTTTTTAGCAAAGAAAGCAAAAAATGTAAGAATAAAAGAAAGTCCAGAATTTATAAAAAATAGATTAATAGCTTCTGGAATTAGACCAATTAATAATGTAGTAGATATTAGTAACTATGTAATGCTTGAACTAGGTCAACCATTACACTTCTACGATGCAGATAATTTAGGTGAAAAGATAGTTGTTAGAATGGCAGAAGAAGATGAAAAATTAACAACATTAGATAATATTGAAAGGACTTTATCAAAGAATGATATAGTAATAACAGATGGAAAAAAATCAATAGGATTGGCAGGAGTAATGGGAGGTTTGGATACAGAAGTAGAAGAGACAACCAAAAATGTAATTATAGAAGCGGCGATTTTTGATTCTGTAAAAGTAAGAGTTACATCAAATAAAATTGTAAGAAGCGAAGCAAGTAATAGATTTGAAAAAGGATTAGATCCAGCAAGAACATATATGGCAGCTGAAAGAGCATGTGCATTATTGGAAAAATATGCAGATGCAGAAATTGTATCAGGAACAGTTGTATATGATGAAACTAAAAATGAAGAAAAAGAAATAAAAATCACATATAAAAATATAAATGATGTTTTAGGAACAACAATATCAAAAGAAAATATTATTGATGTATTTAATAGATTAGGATTCAAAACTCAAAAAATTGACAAGAATGATGAAGAAATTTTAGTTACAGTACCTACAAGAAGGATAGATATATCAATAAAAGAAGACTTAATAGAAGAAGTAGGAAGAATTTATGGAGTAGATAATATACAAGGAAGATTACCAGTAGTACCAATGAAAATGGGTAATTTAGACAAAACCATGAGAAAAATTAAAAATAAAATGTCAAATCTAGGACTAAATGAAACATTATCATATATACTAATAAATGACAAAGATGTAAAAAGATTTACAACAGATGAATTTGAACCAGTCAAACTATTAGATCCAATAACAGAAGATAGAAATACTTTAAGATACAGTATAATTCCATCATTATATAAAATTTATGAATATAACAAAGCGAGAGAAAACAAAGATATATGTTTATTTGAAATAGGGAAAGGATTCTGGAAAAGAGGAGAAGAATATGGCGAAGAACAAAAAATATGTGTTCTAATGTCAGGAGAATATTATTTAGGAATTGGAAATAATAAAAAAGTAGATTTTTATATAATAAAAGGAATAGCAGAAGAATTACTAGATTATTTAGGGTATGAAGGACGTTATAGTTTTGTAATGCCAAAGAAACTACCACAAGAATTCCATCCAGGTCAAACAGCTGAAATATCTGTAAACAACGATATCGTAGGAATAATAGGAAAAATACATCCAAGTGTAGAAACAGAAGACTTATATGTAATGGAAATCAATTTAGACAAACTACTAGCAAAAAGAGTAAGCAAAATGAAATTTAAAGAAATATCAAAATTTCCAACAGTAAAAAAAGATATAGCAGTACTAATAGATAAAAACACAAGCTCAAGTGAAATAGAAAAAATAATAAAGAAAAAAGCTGGAAAATACTTATTAGATATAAATGTATTTGATGTATATGAAGGTGAAAACATAGAAAAAACAAAAAGAAGTGTAGCATATTCACTAACATTTGGAGCGATAGACAGAACACTAAATGATGACGAAATAAATGAAATAATGAAAAAAATTATAGAAGAACTAGAAAAAAATAATGCGGAAATAAGAAAATAGGGTTTTATGGATGTTTCCAATGCATTAAGTTAAGAGATGAATCTAAAAAAGTATTTGATAGTTACTAGTTAGACTTCATTTTGTAGAGTAGTCTGAAGGGTTGATATAAAAGTATTTTTTGCCAAAGACTAGTAGGTAGACCTAATGATTGTTTTTGATAAAAAATACTTTTATATCAACCTTTCAGACGAATTACTTTTATAATATGCTGAATAGTAACATTTGATAAATTACTTATATAATAAAATATCTTAAAATATTGACAATTCTAAAAGTACATAGTATAAAAAAATTAATAAAAATATAATATTAATTAAAAGTTATAGTAATTAAAAAAATTTAACTTTTAATTTAGAAAGTAGAAATTATGAAAGATATTGAAAAATTATCATTGAAAGAAAAAATTGGTCAAAAATTTATAATTGGATTTGACGAGAATTTAAATGTGCTAGAAAAGATAGAAGAAACTATAAAAAATTATAAAATTGGTGGAGTATTAATATATAAAAAAAATTACAAAAACTATGATGAATTAATAAATCTGATTAATAATATAAGAAGAATAAATAAGAAATATTCACAAGTTCCTATTATTATATCTATAGATCAAGAAGGTGGTAGAGTAAATAGAATTCCAAATGATTTTTTAAATATGCCAAGTAGTTATAACTTAGCCAAAACAGGAGGAATGGAATTAGTTGCAGAAGCTGCAGAAATTACAGGAGATATTTTAAAAAATCTAGGAATTAATATGGATTTTGCACCTGTACTAGATATAAAAAGATTTCAAGAAAAACATGTGATAGGAGACAGAGCATATAGTGATGATATAGAAATGGTTTCAAAGTGCGGAATTGAATTTATAAAAAAACTTAAAGAAAAGGGAATAATAGCAGTGATGAAACATTTTCCTGGACATGGAGCAACTAAAATTGATTCACATTTTATTCTTCCAATTATTTTTAAGAGATTAGGAGAATTAGAAAAAAATGATATGAAACCATTTAAAGAGGCAATGGTTTATGGAACTGATGCAATGCTAATAGGACATTTAGTAATTCCACGAGTTACAAAATTATATCCTGCAAGTATGTCAAAAAAAGTAATAAATTATATAAGGCAGGAACTAAATTTTAATGGTATCATCATAACAGATGATATGAGAATGAAAAGTGTTAGATTATTATATGGTAAAGACAGGGCAGTAAAAAGAGCTTTTAAAGTAGGAAATGATTTAATAATGGTAAAATATTCTAAAGATGATAGAGTATTTAAAAAAATAGAAAAGGCAGTAGTTAGGAAAAAAATATCAGAAGAAAAATTAGATGAAAGCGTTAAAAAAATACTAGATTTAAAGAGTAAATATAATGTAAATGATGATTTAAAAATCGAAAAAATGGATGTAGAAAAATATAATGAAAAAATATTAAGAATAAAGAATTTATGTATAGATTGATTTATGTATAGATTGAAATTAAAAAGCTAGCTTGTTAACTGTGATAAATATAGAAAGACTTTATTAGCAAGGCTTATGTATGTTTTTTATAGGTGACTTTTCTTGTTATATATGAAAGAAGATTTATAAAAGGGGAATAAAATAATGATAGAAAAAAAGTGGAATAAAAGCACTAATTATATTGTATCAGTATTTAATGTAATAGGAATAATAGCATTTTGTATTTTATATTTTTCGATTGATTATATATTCTATAACTCATTATCATCACCAGATGGATATATATATATTTATGATAACTTTATTGTTGAAAGTTTTATTAAAAATATTGAAAAAATATTATTAATATTTTATTTAGCACTTGGTATATCAAATATAGTTTCATTTGTACAAAATAGAAAAAATAAAAAGTTATCTTTTTGGTATTTTGTTTTTGGAGCTATTTGTATTGCTTTTGCATTACAATCTACAATTCTGAAAGATAATTTAGAAATTATTAAATATTTGGATATAATACTTTTTGTAGTTATTCCAATATTGATAACCATTAAAAATTTTATTTATATTAAAAAATATAAGCCTACAAAAATAAAGATATTTTCTTATATATTTGTAATTATAATTTCTATACTTGAATTGTTTAGTATTTCATTTTTAGTATATGGGGAATTATGGATTATATTATCTGTGATTATGCAATTTATTTATATACATATTGAAAAAAATATAGAAAAAACAAATAATTTTAATAAAGTAATAGATGTAATAATTCATTATTTATTGCATGCTTTAGTAGTTGTTATGTTTTTAATACTTAATATTTATGCTATTATTATAACAAAAATGTGGGATAATGAAAGAAAAAATCAAGTTGCACAATTGATTCAAGATATATCTTTATTAAAAGGAAATACAAAAAGTGAATTATATATTCCTGTAGAAAAAGATAAAAAATATGGATTTATCAACGAAGATGGTGAAGAAAAAATTGCTTGTGAGTATGATAAAGTAACATACTTTTATTCTTTAGAAAAAAATAATGAAAAATATTATTTTTCTCTTGCCAAAAAAGGAAATAATTATTATGTGATTTCTAAAAGTGGAGATAAAGCAACTTTGGATTCAAGTATATTATCAAAATTTGATAATCTTTCAGAAGAAGCTATATTTAATAATATAAATAAATATAATTATAAAAATGGATTAGTTTATTCTTATATTGAAACTTTTGATTTTTCATTAAGAGCATTTATAAGTACAGATAATAATGAGGAAATAATTTTTGAAAGACAAGATAAAGATGTATATGAAAAGGAAAAAATATATATTGAAGACGAAAAAAATTTAGGAAGATATTATTATAAAAATGAAAATTATTTGATGTTGATAGAACCTTTAGAAGATGAAGAAATATATGCATCAGATGATGAATATTTTATGTATAGTTACTTAAAATGTAGAGTAACAGTAAAAAGAGCTGATGGAGAAGAAACATCAGAAATAGAGTATATACAGGGAAGTATAGAGAATTCAGAAATTAAAATAAATGTGCTTACAGATGGATATATTCCTTTTAGAAGTTTAGATGGCTTAAGTGGTGGTTGGTATGATTCTTGGGGTTATAGAGTAAAATATAATGGTAAATATGAAATTGAAGATGTTAGGAATGGTAAAATTATATTAATACAATATAATTCATCTGATATGGATTGTAAATATTTTGTTTTCGATAGTAATGGTACAGGAATAATACAAACATTATATTTGGTCATGTTTGATAATTATTATTGGATAATCAAAGAAAATGGAAAATGTGTATTAATGAATAGTGATTTTAATCAAATTTCGGAAGAATATGATGGATTGTTGTGGGGGATTTGGGGACGGTCCTTAAAATCCCTCCTAGGAGGGATTTTAAGGACCGTCCCCAAATCCCCCCAAAATAAAAATCGTGAAAACTCTTGACAGTTAACCATAATAAAGTTAAAATAAAGAAGGAAGAAAAAAATATATGAAATTACTAAAATAGATATATTTGATTCGAACATTGAAAATTAAATAAGAAAGAGGTGTATACTTATGTATATTGTAATCATAGTAGCCACTTTCTTAATCTCGCTTGCAATAGGAGCACTAATTGGAATGACATACAGAAAAAAAATTGCAGAATCTAAATTAGGTAGTGCTGAGCAAGAAGCAAAAAGAATTGTTGATTTGGCAAAAATTGAAGCTGAAAATATGAAAAAAGAAGAAATTATTAAAGCAAAAGAAGAAATTATGAGCAGCAGAAAAGAGTTAGATCAAGAGATTAAAGAAAGAAGAGGCGAAGTACAAAAACAAGAAACAAGATTAATTCAAAAGGAAGAGAGTCTAGAAAGACGTTCAGAGAATTTTGAAAAGAAAGAACAAGATTTAGAAAAAAGAATGCAAGAAGTAGAGGAGCAAAAATCAGAAGTAGAAAAACTTTATGATGAACAGCTTGATAAACTACAACAGATTGCAGCTTTAACAAAAGAGGATGCAAAGGCAAAATTATTAAAAGAGGTTGAAAAGGATATTACTGCTGAAAAGGCTACGATGATCAGAGAAGCAGAGCAAAAAATTAAAGAAGAAGTGAACAAAAATGCTAAGGAAGTATTAACTTATGCAGTTCAAAAATGTGCTGCAGACCATTCACAAGAAACAACAGTATCAATAGTTGCACTTCCTAGTGATGATATGAAAGGTAGAATTATTGGTAGAGAAGGAAGAAATATTAAAGCATTAGAAACATTGACAGGAATAGATTTGATAATTGACGATACACCAGAAGCAGTAGTTTTATCAGGATTTGACCCATTAAGAAGGGAAGTTGCTAAAATTGCATTAGAAAAATTAATTGATGATGGAAGAATTCATCCTGCAAAAATAGAAGAAATGGTTGAAAAAGCAAAACAAGAGATTGAAGAAACAATAAAATCAGAAGGGGAAAGAGCTGTTTTAGAATCAGGAGTTATTGGATTGCATCCAGACTTGGTTAAATTAATAGGTAAATTAAAATATAGAACAAGTTATGGACAAAATGTTTTAAATCATTCAATTGAAGTTTCTAATTTAGCAAGAATTATGGCAGAGGAATTAGGATTAGATCCAAAAATTGCAAGAAGAGCTGGATTATTACATGATATTGGAAAAGCATTAGATCATGATATGGAAGGAACACATGTAGAAATTGGTGTTGAGATATTGAAAAAATATAAAGAAAATCCAATTATTATAAATGCAGTAGAAGCACATCATGGTGATGTAGAGCCTCAAAGTTTAGAAGCGGTATTGGTTCAAGCAGCAGATGCAATATCAGCTTCAAGACCAGGTGCAAGAAGAGAAACTTTAGAAGCATATATTAAACGTTTACAAAATCTTGAGGAAATCGCAGATTCTTTTGAAGGAGTTGAAAAATCATTTGCAATTCAAGCTGGTCGAGAGATAAGAATTTTAGTAAAACCAGATAAGATTTCTGATGATGAAATGACAATTTTAGCAAGGGATGTTTCTAAAAAAGTAGAAAACGAAATGGAATATCCAGGACAAATTAAGGTAAATGTAATAAGAGAAACAAGAGTTGTTGATTATGCTAGATAAAGTTGTATAATATTATAAATAATAAAGTATTAAGCACAAAAAATTATTTTAAAACTCATATAAAGAATTATTATTCTTTGTGTGAGTTTTTTTGATATATAAGTATTTTTGTTAAAAACATAGCTTGAGTTTATCTATTGGCTTTTGACAAAAAATGCTTATATATCAACCTTTCAGATTACTCTAAAAAACGAAGTCTGAAGTGTAACCGAATAGTAACAGAATACAAAATGAATTTGTATTAAATTGTTGACTAAAAAAAACTCAAATGATATAATATGCTTGTCAAAAAAGAGAAAAAAACATCAAGAAACAAAAGATTTTGGAGGAAAAACAAATGGAATATAAATATAAAAATAAAGGTCATAAAAATATTATTTCAACTATTCTTATTTTTGTATTTCTAGCATATAGTTTATTATCAATATGTATAAACACTAAATCATATGCTAGTCAATCAATTAGTTCAGATTATAATACTCTAAATGAAACAGAATATCCAGGGATAAAGAGTATGATAGCATCATTAAAATCTAAATATCCTAATTGGAATTTTAAGATATTATATACTGATTTAAATTGGAGTGATGTAATAAGTGGAGAATATCAGGGACATGGGGCATCACCAAAAAATCTTGTACAGAAATCAGGGACTTATCAAGGAGAATGGATATGTTCAATATGTGGTGATAAACCTTATGATAATGGGAGTTGGAGATGTGCTTCAGAACAAGCAATAGCATATATGATGGATCCTAGAAACTCATTAAATCAGACAGATATATTTCAATTTGAAGAGTTAACAAATCCTGGATGTAATTTAACAAGCTTGCAATCAATGACTCAAGGAACTTTTTTGCAGGGACATGAGCAAGGAATATTAGATACAGCAAATAGTTACAATGTAAATGCTTATTATATTGTTGCGAGAATAATACAAGAGCAAGGAAGAAATGGTTCAACATTAGTTTCTGGAGAATCAGGATATTTTAATGCATTTAATATAGGAGCATCTGGAAATTCAACAGAACAGGTTATAGCAAATGGACTAGCATATGCTCAGAAAAAAGGATGGGATACACTAGAAAAGTCAATAAGTGGAGGAATAAGTTTTGTAGCAGACAACTATATAAAACAAGGGCAAAATACATTGTATTTACAAAAATTTAATGTAACAACAAATTCAGGAGGACCATATGTTCATCAATATCAGCAAAATATAATGGCGGCTCAATCTGAAGGAAATACATTAAGAAAAACATATGAAGATATAAATTCAGTATTTTCTTCACATACTTTTATAATACCTGTATATAAAAACATGCCGGCACAGCCTTGTGAAAGACCAAATTCATCAGGAAGTGCAATTGTAGGAACTGATTTAGTTAAAGTAGATGCAAACCCATCTTTGAGACTTAGAAATGAACCTAATGGAGGTACAACAGTTGGATGGTTATATAAAGATGAAATTGTATCTAGGTTAGAAAAGGCAACAACAAAAGTTAATGGAACATATTGGGATAAGGTACAAAAATCTGATGGAACAATAGGATATGCAGCAAGAGAAACTTATGAAAATGAAGCTACATATAAATTATATCTTGTACCAATAGGCGGTAATGATGATGAAAATGCAGGAACAGAGACACCACCAACAGATATAACAACTCCTGAAAATCCAACAACGCCAGTTACACCAACAGATACCGAAAAAGTGAAAATAGATGAAGCCACTAAAACAATTACGGTAAAACCTGAAGTAAAAGCACAAGATATTTTGGATGCATTTGGAGGAACTGCAAAAATAGTAAAATCTGATGGAAGTTATTTAGAAAATGAGCAATCTATAATTGGAACAGGGTATATTGTAGAAGATATTTATACTATAACAAAAAAAGGTGATCCAAACGGAGATGGAAAAATAGATTCAGCAGATTTATTATCAGTACAAAAACATTTATTAAATGTAACAGCTTTAAAGGAAACTAATTTTAAAGCTGGTGATGCAAACAGTGATAATAAAATAGATTCAGCAGATTTATTAAAAATTCAAAAATATCTATTAGGAGTATCTGATATTGAAGTATAGTGAAGGGAGAAGTCTAATGAGAAAGCAAATAAAAAAAATCTTAATTTTAGTAGGTGTATTTATTACATTTTGTATATTTAATCAAAATAAAGTAAATGCAGCATCAGCAAGTATTTCTGGAAGTCAAACAGTAACAGCTGGTCAAACAGTAACAGTGACAGCATCTGTAAATGCTGGAGCTTGGAATTTGACATTATCAGGAGGAGGACAAAGTCAACCATTAGTTGGTCAAACTAGTAGTGCAGGAAATGATTCAGCTAGTGCAAGTATTACATTTGTAGCAACACAAAATACAACTGTAACTTTGACAGGTGATATTACGGATTTTAATTCTAATTATTCTCAAACAGTAAGTCAATCAGCACAAATTACTGTTCAAAGTGCATCAACAGGAGGGAATACTTCATCTGGAAATAATTCAAATCCGGGTAATGGTTCAACAGGTACAGGAACAGGAGGAACAACTGGAAATACTGGTTCAGGAAGTTCAAATGGAGGAGCATCATCAGGGGGATCATCTGGAAGTTCATCAACAGGTACTTCTTCTGGATCATCAACTTCAGCAACAAATAATGCAAATTCAAATAATGCAAATTTATCAAATTTAGGAATAAGACCAAATGATTTTTCAGGATTTACACCTAATAGAACATCATATTCTGTAACAGTACCTAATTCAGTTACTAGTGTAGAAGTTTATGCAAATATCGGTCAAACAGGCCAAAAAATTTCTGGAACAGGAACGAAAAGCTTAAATGAGGGTGCAAATTCTTTTAACGTAGTTGTTACAGCACCAAATGGTACAACAACAAAGACATATACAGTGACAGTAAATAGAGAAGCATCAGAAAATACTGAAGAAGAAAATCAAGAAGATCAAAATACTACTGATGAAAATGCAGAGGTGACTGATGAAAATGCACAGGTGACTGATGAAAATTCTGAATTTGGACTTTCAGAATTAAAAATAGATGGAATTGAATTAGATCCTTCTTTTTCTGTAGAAACATATGAATATACAGCCAAATTAATTGGAAATAGAGAAAAATTAGATATAACAGCAATAGCAACAGAAGAAAATGCTAAAGTTGAAATAACTGGAAATGAAGCATTAAAAGAGGGAGAAAATCTAATTACAATATTAGTAACAAATGAAGCAGGAGATAAAACAGCGGCATATCAAATAAAATTAACAAAAACTTTAGTAGATGAAGAAGCAATAGCTAGAGAGCAAGAATTAGAAAAACAAGAAAAAAATAAAAAAATTATTGCAATAGCACTAGTTATAGCTGTAATAGTAATTATAGCAATTGTTTTAATTATAAGACGTATAAGAAATAAAAAATTAGCAGAAGAATATTCTATCCCTTATCAAGGAATGGATGATAATGATGAATATTATGATGGTGATGAAAATTCTTATCAAAAAATTACAGATAAATTTGATAATTCAGAAAATGATGATTGGTTTAATAGAGATTTAACACTAGAAGAGCCTAATACAAATATTGATTTAGAAGAAAATATTCAAGATAATGACAAAAGAAAGAGAAAGAAGAAAAATAAAAAAATAGAAGAAATAGATGAAAATATTGAAGATGAAGATGTAGATGATGGTGAAACTGAGGAATATGAATTCAAACCAGCATTTTCAAGTAAGGAAGAATTGCGTGAACAATATTTAAATCAATCCTTTGATAAAGATATAACTTTTGAAGATGAAAAAAGAAAAGGAAAAGGAAGACGATTTAAATAAATATTCTAAATAAGTATTTAGAAAGGAAGTTTTTATATTTAATGTATACAGTAGAAGAATTTGATGAAGCAAAAACAAAAGTTTTAAAATATATTTTATATAAAAAAAGAACTGAAAATGAAGTTATTACAAAATTTGGGAGAATGATACAGGAAGAGTTATTAAAAGATGTTATTGATTATTTAAAAGATGCAGGTTATATTAATGATAATGAATATATCGAAAAAACAGTTAACCAGTTCTGCAATTTGAAAAATTTATCATTAAGAGAAATAAGATATAAATTATTATATAAGGGAATTTCAAAAGATAAAATTGAAGAATATATTTCAGAAAATTATGAGGAACTAGAAGATTATGAAAAAAAGTCTGCAAAAAATATAATTTATAAAAAAAGCACAAGTATGGAGCTAGAAGAGATTAAACAATATTTATTAAAGAAGGGCTATAGTTCAGAAAGTGTAAAAAATGCAATGGAGGAGATAGAATAATGTCTGGAATACTAACATTAGAGACTAAAAAATATGAAATAAAAATAGATAATTTTGAAGGCCCTATTGATTTATTGTTATATCTTATAGAAAAAAATAAAATGAAAATTGAAGAAATAAATTTGACAGAAATAACAGATCAATATGTAGAATACTTGGAAGAAATGGAAAAAATGAATTTAGAAATTGCAAGTGAATTTTTAGTTATGGCATCAACTTTATTATATCTAAAATCAAAAAATTTATTGCCAAAGCAAGAAGAATCAGAGGAAGAACTTACAGAAGAAGAACTTATTAAAAGAATTATAGAATATAAAAAATATAAAAGTATTAGCCAAATATTTAGAGAGAAATATAATGTGTATTCAAATAGGATTTATAAACAACCAGAAAATGTTCTATTACCAAAACAAGAGTTAGAAGCAAAGTATGATAGTAAAATTATACCAGAGGTATATCAAAATCTTGTAGAACGAACTAGTGTAAGATTAAATAAAGATGCCAAAAATATAGAAAAAATTGCACTTGTAGAACATTATACTGTAGCAGATAAAGTTAAAGAAATGTTTAGAGTGCTGATAAAGCAAAAAAAATTTATATTTAATAAATTATTTTCTTTAAAAACAAGTAATAAACAGGAAGTTGTAACAGCATTTAGTGGACTTTTAGAATTATCAAGAAGAGATAAAGTTCAAACTAATCAAGAAGAATTGTTTGGAGATATTTATGTAGAAAAGAGAAAGAAAATAAGTTAAATATAGTTTGTTTAAAATAATTGAAAGTATTTGTTTAAAAATATATAAATTGGAAAAACTAATATTAAACCGAAAAGAGGTGAAAATATTGGTTTTTCTTTTTGTTATTCTTATTTTTTTATTTTTGATTTTGTCAATATTAACATTAAAAATTGAGATAGAAGTTGTTAATCTAAAAATAAGTTCTAAAAAAATTAAAGGAAAATATATTAACTCAAATTTTGAAATTTCAATTGTTATATCCATTTTTGAAAAAATACATATTGGAAAGATTGTTATAGATGAAGAAAAATTAGTTAAATTGTCTACGAATAAGAAATATAAAAGCAAAATAGATAAAATAAATAGAGAGATTATTAACAATGAAAATAATATAGATAGAAAAATATTTGAAATAGCAAAAAAAGTAAGATTTAATATTAAAAAAATTGAATTATATATAGAATTAGGAACAGAAAATGCAGCTTTGACAGCTTTAATAATACCGTTTTTAAGTACGATTGTGGTTTTATTTCTCAAAAAATATTTAGAAAAAGAGTATACACTAAATTTTGAAATAAAACCAATTTATATTGATAAAAATATTTTTAATTTCAACTTTGAAGGTATATTTGAGATAAAACTGATACATATTATAGATACGATATGTAAGATTAGAAAAGAAAGGAAAGGTGAAAAATATGAGCGAACATCCAATAGAAGGTCTTATGACTACAGCTATGAATAGTATTCAAGATATGATAGATGTAAATACAATTATTGGTGAACCAATAGAAACTTCAAATAATATAGTTATTATACCAATATCAAAAGTTTCTTTTGGATTTGCAGCAGGTGGTAGTGAGTTTAAGGGTGAAACAATTGATGAATATAAAAAGGTAGATAAAGAAGAGGCAATTCAATATAGATTACCGTTTGGCGGAGGAGCAGGTGCAGGAGTATCAATTAATCCAATTGCTTTTTTAGTTATTACAGAAGATAATGTTAGATTAATGCCAGTTAATCATTCTTCTTGTATGGATAGATTACTTGATTATATTCCAGATTTAATGGAAAAACTAAATTGTATGATGAATAAGCATATTAAAACTAAGAAAGAACAGACGGAAGATATAATAAATAAAATAAAAGAAAATAATAATAAAGAAAAAAATGAAAAAAAGGAAGTAAAAAAACCTAAAGAAGATATTAAGGAAGAGACAACTTATGAATTTGAATATGATCAAATGGAAGATGAATAGTTACTTTTGTTTAATTTGATAATTGTATATTATAGATAAAAGAAAGAAGTTTGTCGAAAAGTTCTTATGTTTCGACAAAACTTCTTCTTTTTTGCTATTGGAAAATATTGTAAAAAGCTTTATAATATAGACAATGAATATCATCAAATGATGAAGAAGGGAAGATTTGTATGGAAATTAGGTTCTATGAAAAGGACAAGCTACTTGTTTTTAAAATTTCAGAAGAAATTGATGATTATAGTGTTCAAAAGATGAGGAGGAGTGCTGATTATGAAATTGAAAGATATATGCCTAAAAAAGTTATATTTGACTTTGATAGTGTTACTTTCATGGACAGTGCAGGAATAGGTTTTATTATAGGGAGATATAAATTTGCAAATATGCTTGGAGCTAAACTTGAAGTTACTAATTTAACTCCAAGTGTCCAAAAAATATTTGACATGAGTGGGATTTTAAAACTTATACCTGTTACAGACTTACAAGAAAGTGCACTTAGATAGTAACAAATATGAGAAAAGGAGGATGTGCTAGAAAAAATAGCACAGCATAAATTATGAAAGAACATATAGATAATGAAATGAATTTAGAATTTATTAGTAAGTCTTCAAACGAGTCATTTGCGAGAATTACAATAGCGGCTTTTGCTGCCCAATTGGATCCAACAATAGAAGAATTAGCAGATATAAAAACTGCTGTTTCGGAAGCGGTTACAAATTGTATTATTCATGCATATGAAAATAGAATTGGAATAGTAAAAATGTCTGCAAAACTGAAAGAAAATGAGGTTATTATAGAAATATCGGATCATGGAAAAGGAATAGAAAATATAGAAATGGCAAAAGAGCCGTTATATACAACAAAACCTAATTTGGAAAGATCAGGTATGGGTTTTACAATCATGGAAAGTTTTATGGATAATGTTGAAATAGAGTCTGTTGTTGGATTAGGAACAAAAATAACTATGAGTAAGAAGATAAAAAAAGAAGATGAAGAAGAAAAAAATGTAGAAGAAATGGATTTATTACAAAAGATTAATTAGGGGTTAAAATTATGTATGAAAATGATAATCAATCAGTAAAGAAAGCTCAAGAAGGAGATAGATTTGAACTTGATAGATTAATAAGGCAAAATAGTGGGTTGATATGGAGTATAGTTAAAAGATTTTCAAATAGAGGTTATGAACTACAAGATTTATATCAAGTTGGATGTGTAGGTTTTATTAAATCCATAAAAAGGTTTGATACAAGTTTTGAAGTTAAGCTTTCTACATATACAGTTCCATATATACTAGGCGAAATAAAAAGATTTATTAGAGATGATGGACCAAT
>CALXSO010000115.1 GCA_944391155.1 uncultured Clostridia bacterium | reverse complement strand
ATATTTCTATTAGGGTTTATTGCAATATGATTTAAAGCGTAGGGGGCATTTATGCTTTATGAAAATTTTGAAATCTTGAGCATTTCCAATTACAAAACCAGCTTTTTCTAATAAAAATGCATGGTTTCTATCTATATATAAATAAAAGTAATCATCTGTTTCACATATGCGTTTTATGTTAAAATATTTTACTTTATAGATTTCATTTTTATCTAAAATTTCAAGCATTTTTTCAAAAAACCTAAATTGAAATTCTTTTTCTTGTTTAATAGCACCTGTTTCTACTTCTTTTTTAACTTCTTCTCTAGGATGATTAAATCTCCAATATAGATAAAAAATCATTGCTATAAAAAGAATAATTGCGGTTGGATAGTTATGATATTTTAAGTTCATACCAAAGCAAAAAAATATTAATAAAGTTACAAGTGCTGTATAAAATAAATATGATGAACCATATTTTTGAGTATGAAATTGAAGAAAAATACTATAAACTTTTTTTGTATATTTTGTTCTATTTTTAAATAATACTTTCATATCTTTTGACTCCAAGACTTTTTGTATATTATAACATAAAAAAATGAAAAGTAAATAATTAAAGAATTCAAATTATTTACAAAAATTTTTTAATTAATTACAAACTTTGCAATAAATAGACACAATTTGTTCACAGAAGATGTGTATTATATAAATAATCAAAACATCCCCTTTTATTTTTTATTAAAGGTTACAATTCAGTGTAGAATAAAGGAAAACTACCGATATGTTGATATATAAATATTTTTTGCTAAAAAACTTTAGGTCTACATATTGGTCTTAAAAAATATTTATATATCAGCATATCGGTCTACTCTAAAAAATTTGATCTGGATAGTAACATTAAAAGAAACAGAGAATTGAATTTTCTGTTTCTTTATTATTGTAATTGAAAAGTTTATATGGTATTATAAGTTATATAAATGAATTATACATAAAACTTGAAAAAAATACCAAAATAAAGTAAAATAGAAAGAAAATAAATTAGGAGGGATAAGTTTGAGATATATATTAATAGGAGGAGCATGGCCATATGCAAATAGCTCATTGCATTTAGGACATTTTGCAGCATTAATATCAGGAGATGTTTTAGCTAGATATCATAGACAGATAGGAGATAAGGTAATTTATGTATCAGGAACAGATTGTCATGGTACACCAATTACAGAAAGAGCAAAAAAGGAAGGAACAACTCCGAAGCAAATTGCTGAAAAATATCATAAGGAATTTGATACAGCATTTAAAAAGATGAATTTTTCGTATGATTTATATACTGAAACAGAGGATGATTATCATAAAGAAAAAGTAAAAGAAATCTTCAAAAAAATATATGATAAAATAGATGAAGATATTTATTGTGAGCATTGTCAAAAATTTGTAGCAGATAGAGAATTAAAATTAATTTGTCCAAATTGTGGAGAAGAGACAAAAGGAGATCAATGTGATTGTGGATATGTCCCAACAAAAGAAGATTTAAAAAATGCAGTATGTATTGATTGTGGTAGTAAAACAACTACAAGGCCTAATAAAAATTTATATGTTTCATTATCAAAATTACAACCTCAAATTGAAGAATATGTAAAGAAAAATGAGAAATATTGGAGAAAAAATTCACAAAATGAAACACATAAATATTTAAAAGAAGGATTAAGAGATAGAGCTGTTACAAGGAACCTTGATTGGGGAATTGAAATACCGGTAGAGGGATTTGAAGATAAAAGAATGTATGTATGGATTGATGCAGTTTTAGGATATGTAACAGCTGCAATGAAATATTGTGAAGAAAATAATCTGGATTGGGAGAACTGGTGGAAGCAAAAAAAGCAAAATGAAAACATTGTTTATATGGTACATGGAAAGGATAATATTGTTTTCCATACATTAATTTTACCAGGATTATTATTAGGAATTAATGAAAATTTTTTATTGCCAGATAAAATAGTATCAACTGAATATTTAAATTTTCACGATCAGAAATTTTCAAAAAGTAAGGGTATAGGAATGACTATATTAGAAGCATTAGAAAAGTATAATGCTGATACGTTAAGATTTCATCTTATAAAAAATGGACCAGAGACTAAAGATGCAAATTTTACAGAAGATGATTATATCCAAACACATAATGAAATTACAAATAAATTAGGAAATTTCGTTAATAGAACATTAAAATATAAAGGATTAACAAATGTGCCAGATGGAGATATGGATATCGAAGTTAAAAATTATATTGAAAAAGCTTATATGGAAATTTCAGAAGATATAGAAAAAATAGAATTTAGAAATGCTTCAAACAAAATAATAGAATTATTAGATTTTGCAAATAAATATTATGATGAGAAAAAACCATGGGTTCAATTTAAAGAAAATAAACAAGAATTTGATAATATCATATATACTTGTTGTGTTGTGATTGCAAATATTTCAAATGTAATTGAGCCATTTATGCCAGAAACAGCAGAAAAAATAAGAAAATATTTAGAAATAAATGATAAAGCTTGGAAATATATAGATGTACAGAAAGGCCTTGAAATTTCAAATATTGAACCATTGTTTGAACGAAAATAGTAGGTTTTATATAGAAAAATTTTGATATAATAGAATTTGTATATAGAAGATAAATTTATTAGAAAGTAAAATAGAGAATATATGATATTTTGAATATATTTCTCTATTTTATTAAAATGATAAAAAGGAGGTAAAGTTTGTAAAGAACTAAACTTTAATGTATTATGATATATAAGAAAATAATAGAAACGCCAATTGGAAAAATGTATATTGCAGAAGAAAATGATAAAATTATAGAAGTAAATTTGGACAAGGATAATTATTATCAAGAAAAAGATACGGAAATATTAAATTTAGCAGGAAAACAATTATCAGAATATTTCAATGGTAATAGAAAAGATTTTGATTTACCAATTTATCTAAAAGGAACGGAATTTCAGAAAAAAGTTTGGCAAGAGCTTTTAAAGATACCATATGGAGAAGTTAGAACATATGGAGAAATAGCAAAAAATATAGGAAATCCAAAAGCTTCAAGAGCAGTTGGTATGGCTAATCATAATAATCCATTACTAATACTGATTCCATGTCATAGAGTAATAGGTGTAAAGAATAGATTAGTGGGATATGGTTTAGGACTGGATAAAAAGAAATATTTATTGGATTTAGAAAAAACGAAACTTTAATAATATTCCAATGTTAATAAGTTAAGGAGGAAAAAAATTGAGAATTAGGTATAAAAAATGGGCTAGACCAGAACTAGAAGCAAGTAAATTTTATGCAGATAATCCAGAAGAGTGGAGAGGAAATTGGAAAAACTTTTTTAAAAATCCCCAAAATCCATTTCATATAGAACTAGGATGTGGAAAGGGGCAGTTTATTTCAAAGCTTGCATCTTCAAATTTAAATGTCAATTATTTGGCAATAGATTTAATAGACGCAATGCTTGGTTTAGCAAAAAGGAATATAGAGTCAGAATATAAAGAAAAGAAAATCGAAACAGATAATATAGCAATAACAAGATTTGACATAGAACGAATACTAATGATATTGGAAAAACAAGATAATGTTGAAAGAATATATATCAATTTTTGTAATCCATGGCCAAAGGGTAAACATAGAAAAAAAAGACTAACACATACAAGACAATTAGAGAAGTATAAACAATTTATAACACCAGATGCAAAAATATTTTTTAAAACAGATGATGACGATTTATTTGCATCAACTCTTACATATTTGAAAGATACTGGTTTTGAAATTGAAAGAGAAACATATGATTTACAAAAAGAAGATATTTTTGGAGGAAATATAGAAACTGAACATGAAAAAATGTTTTCAGAACAAGGAATAAAAATAAAAGCATTAATCGCAAAAAATAGTTCAATATTACCTATTAGAGCAACTTTGGAAAATTAAAGTTGAATTGTAACAAATTGTAAGACATGGAGTTTTGCTTTATATTAAAATACTTGACAAGTAAACATAATCGCTATATAATAGGTTCATCAAATTATATAGGAGGAATTTATATGAATAATTATTCTAAAATTTCAAACCAATTGCCAGACAAGTTAGATGAAAAATGCCGGGACATTTTAATAAGTTTTATATTGCTTAGCAAGGATTTAAATAGGCAACAACTTGAGGAAATTCGAATAGGATTAGAGGAAAAGGTAGATGTTAGTGTTTATGCTAAAAAAGAATTTTCTGACAAAAAGATGCAGGAAATTCGATTAGGATTAAAAAACAATGTGGATGTTTCGTATTATTTAAATCCAAGATTCTCTTGGATGCAAATGAGAGAAATAAGACTAGGTTTAGAAAGAGGACTAGATGTTAGCATTTATGCTAAAGTACATTTTGAATGTTATCAAATGAAAGAAATCCGTATAGGATTAGAAGAAGGCATAAATGTTGATATTTATGCAAATTTTCAATTTTCCGGATCTCAAATGTCTATTATTCTTGAAGGTTTGGAAAAAGGTGTAAATGTTGAAGTTTATGCTAAAACTTTTTTTTCCATTAAACAAATGCAGGAAATTTTATTTGGCTTATTAAAAGGTATTGATGTGAACATCTATGCCAATCCAGAATTTTCTGATAAGCAAATGAGAGAAATAAGACTAGGTTTAGAAAACGGATTAGATGTTAGCATATATGCTAAGCCGGGATTTTCTAGTATACAAATGAGAGAAATCAGAGAAGGCTTAGAAGAAGGACTGGACGTTAGTCTTTATGCTAAACTTGATTTTTCTGAAAAACAAATGCTAGTAATCAAGGAAGGTTTGGAAAGAAAATTAGATGTTAGTATTTATGCTAGAGCAGATATTCCATATCAAAATATGATAATGATTTTAGACGACCTAGAATCGGGAATAGATGTTTCTATTTATCTTAAACCGAAAATGTCTTGGAAAAACAAAGAAAGAATTAGGAAAATAATAATTTTTTTGAGAAAAATTCATAAGGCATAACATATTAGAATTTAAAAGAGTGTTAACAAATATAAAATTGTTAGCACTCTTTATTAATATGCATATAATAAAAATATGGAGGGGGTACTATGGTGTATTCAGAAAGAGAATTACTTGCAAGAATGATACAGTGTGAAGCAGGGGGAGAAGGAGATAATGGAATGAAAGCAGTAGGAACAGTCATAATGAATAGAGTTCAAGTGCCGGATGGAGAATATGCAAGAATATCTCAAAATGGCAATATTAGAAACATCTTGTTTCAAGCAGGACAATTTGATTGTGCAGTAGAAACTTTAGGAGGAAACTATAATCCACAAAATATATATAATATGAATCCAACAGAAGAACATTATTATATAGCAGATTGGGTGTTATCAGGAAATAAGTTAAATGAAATAGGAGAATGCTTGTGGTATATGAATCCATTTAGACCAAATTGTCCACAAGAATTTCCATATAATGGATCAGGTTCGCTTCACACAAGACTTGGAAAACACTGTTTTTATAGACCAACTGCACAATATAAAAATACTTAAACTTGATTAAAAGAAAGGAGTTTTAAGATGCCGGAAGAACCAATTAGGAGAGTACAAATAGATGAAAATTCTCCAGAAATTATTACAAATGATATGTATACACCAGCTTTTTTAAGAGAACAGATTGGAAAATTAATAAGGGTGGAATTTTTGATAGGAACAAATAACTTAACAGATAGAATAGGAATATTAGAAGATGTTGGTGTAAGTTATATTTTACTTCGAGCAGTAGAAAGTGGTAATTTATTATATTGCGATATTTATGCAATAAAATTTGTAACGATAGCTGAGAATCCTTATAGAAGAGCAAATTTTGGTTATGGATTTTAATATAAAAATTATTTATTCTTTTAAAAATTTGAATAAAATAGTTGTATTTTCAAAAAATATTGATATAATAAATAAGTAGAGAAAAAGACTTGCTAATTGTACACAAAAAGATTAGCGTAAAAAATCTTAGCAAAGTCTTTTTAATTGTTTTAATATCAAAAATTAGCAATAGGAGAATAGAACAAATTATAAAACAACAAACAGATAAAAGGGAGGAATTAATATGTTAAAAAAAGTTGCAATTTTAGCAAATGGAGGAGATGTAGCTGGATTTAATGCTGTTATAAGGGGAATTGTAAAAACAGCAGAAAATAATGGTATTGAATGCTATGGATTTATTGATGGATATAATGGATTATTGAAAAATGACTATGTTTTGTTAAGTACAGCAGAAAATGGAAATGCAGAAGGAATATTACCAAAGGGAGGATCTATAATTGGTTCTTCAACAAATGCAAATGTATTTAATTATAAAGTAATAAATGAAAATGGAGAAGTAGAATATAAAGATTTATCTGATATTTGTGTTGAAAATGTTAAGAAAGATGGTTTTGATTGTGTTTTTACTCTAGGAGGAGATGGAACACAAAAATCTGCAAGAGATTTTATGTTAAAAGGATTGAATGTGATAGGAGTACCAAAAACAATAGATAATGATGTAGCTTGCACAGAAATAACTTTTGGTTATAATACAGCTGTATCAGTAGCAATGGAAGCAATAGATAGGTTACATACAACAGGAGAAACACATCATAGAATAATGGTATTAGAAGTTATGGGAAGATATGCAGGATGGATAGCGTTAGAATCTGCAATTGCAGGAGGAGCAGATGCAGCACTAATTCCAGAAATTCCTTATGATATAGAAAAAGTAGCTGAAAAAATAAAAAATAGACAAAAAAGAGGTAAGAATTTTAGTGTAGTTGTAGTATCAGAAGGAGCCATGCCAAAAGGGGGAACAATTACAGTAGAAGGAACAAGAGATAATGGACAAGGAGTAGATAACACAAAATTAGGTGGTGTAGGACCAAAGGTTGCAAAGCAACTTGAAAAATTAACTGGACTAGAGGCTAGAAATACAACTTTAGGATATATGCAAAGAGGAGGAACACCAACTGCTTTTGATAGAGTATTATCAACGAAATATGGAACTAAAGCAATGCAACTTGCAATGGAAGGAAAATTTGGAACTTTGGCAGTTATAAAAAACGGAAGGCTAGATTATGTTTCACTAGAAGATGTGGTAGGAAATAATAAAAAAATAGGTGCTGTTTCAGGAAATACGGCAGAAAGTAATCAAAGAAAAGTGACAATGGATGATGATTTAGTTAAAACTGCAAGAAGTGTTGGAATAAACTTAGGAGACTAATTGTGATTTGCAAAATTTGATTCGAAAAATGCATTGAATTTTAGGGGCTTTTATGCTATAATAATATCAAAGGAGTTTTCCTTTTATGTAACTATGGCCATATCATTTGTTTGATATGGTTTGGCAAGCTATTCAACAGAAAGGAGGGTAAAATATGAAAACAATGTCATATTTTACCGAAACTATGCGGTGTGTAAAAAATGAGGAAAAAGGAAAGGCTAGAGATGTTCTAACCAAATTTCTCAACAACACACCTCTCGAGAAATTACAAGAAATAACTCGAGAAAGCAATAGGGGGTCAGAGATTCTAGCTATGAGAAGTAATTCAGCTTTTATAGAACCTTTTATCGAAGCTGAAAGAACTAACTCTGAACCTTTTGGAAAGTGGATTTCCGACTTTTCAAGAAGTTGGAATCTACTAAACTAATCTATGGGGACCTGTCTTAGGACAGGTCCTTTAAAAATGCCTGTAAACCTAATCTAGACAAAGGCTGAACAAATCTAAACTATCCAATTATTACATTTTTATTACAAATTAAAAAATTTCTTGTTAGATTTAAATATTATTGATATAATTTGGATATA
>CALXSO010000114.1 GCA_944391155.1 uncultured Clostridia bacterium | reverse complement strand
GTTTCGCTTAATTTATAATTTATAATTTTTTATTTTATAATTTTTTAATTTTTAATTTTTTAATTTTTAATTTTTTATTTTTTAATTTTTTAATTTTTTATTTTTTATTTTTTTATTTTTTATTTTTTAATTTTTTATTTTTATTTCTATTAATTAATTTTTTATTTTTTGTATAATTTTTTTAAATTTTTTTATAATATTATTTTAAGGTTGATAATAGTTGAACAAAGAGTAATGATAGATTAAAAATTCGTTTATTATTATTCGAGCAAAGATATATTATAGTGTATTTTATATATTATAATATGTCGGCGTTAAGAGTATATTATTTATTAGTAGGCTGTGTAATTTTATATGGTTCAATAGTAGGTAATATATTTGAGTTAAGATTATTTGTATATCTATAATGGTTATTATTAGACCTGTTAGGTTGAATATAGTTATTCGTGGTGTATTTCTAGTCGAGCAAATGATTATTATTTGTGGCTGATAGCTTATTTATATAGTAATATATATTAGGTTTGAAAGTTATGAATAATAGTTTGAGTTAAGATTATTATTGGCTTTATGATTAATGCCATAAAGATTTTATTCTTTATGGCATTAAATTATTTGATTTTATTTATTTCTAATTTTTTTATTTTTTCAGATCTATTTTTTATTATATTTTTATTTTTAAGTTTTTATTTTTACTGTTATTTTTCTATGTTAAATATCTAAGTTTTTAACATATTTTGCATTTTTTTGTATAAATTCTCTTCTTGGTTCTACCTCATCACCCATTAATAAAGTAAATATTTCATCAGCTTTTATAGCATCTTCCATTGTTACTTTTATTAAAATCCTTGTCTCTGGATTCATTGTTGTTTCCCATAATTGTTCTGGATTCATTTCCCCTAAACCTTTGTATCTTTGAAGTGATAAAGTTTCTCTAGCTATTCCTTTTTCAGCTAATTCTTTATATGATTTTTCTAGATCTTCTTCTGTATAGCAGTAAACATCTTCCATTCCTTTTTTTGATAATTTATATAATGGTGGTTGTGCTAAATATACATTTCCATTTTCTATAAGTGGTCTCATATATCTGAAGAAGAATGTTAATAACAATGTTCTAATATGTGCTCCGTCAACATCTGCATCAGCCATTATTATTACTTTTCCATATCTTATTTTGGTTATATCAAAATCTGAACCTATACCAGCTCCTATGGCAACAATTACTGGATTTAATTTATCGTTTCCATAAATTTTATCTGCTCTTGCCTTTTCTACATTAAGCATTTTTCCCCATAATGGTAATATTGCTTGGAATTTTCTATCTCTACCTTGCTTAGCACTTCCTCCTGCAGAGTCTCCTTCGACTATGTATACTTCGCATTCATCTGCAACTTTACTACTACAATCTGCTAACTTACCTGGAAGTGTTGATGTTTCTAAATTGCTTTTCTTTCTTACTAATTCTCTAGCTTTTCTTGCTGCTTCTCTTGCTCTTGACGCACTTACACATTTTTCTAGAATTGCTTTTGCAACTTGTGGATTTTCTTCCAAAAATGTTGATAGTGCTTCATTGACCATACTTTGTACTACACCTGTAACTTCACTGTTCCCTAGTTTTGTTTTTGTTTGTCCTTCAAATTGTGGTTCTTTAACTTTTACAGATACGACTGCTGTTATTCCTTCTCTTATATCTTCACCTTGTAAGTTATTGTCTTTTTCTTTCAATATATTGTGACTTCTTGCATAGTCATTAAATACTTTAGTTAATGCTCTTTTAAATCCTTCTAAGTGTGTTCCACCTTCTATAGTATTAATATTATTTACAAATGTATATATATTTTCTGAATAACTTGTTGTATATTGAATTGCTATTTCTACTGGGATTTCTCCACCTTTTTCAATATATATTGGTTTTGGATGTATTTTTTCTTTATTTTTATTCAAGTATTCTACAAATGAATTTAATCCACCTTCATAGCAAAATTCTGCTTTTTTTGGTGTTTCTTCTCTTTGATCTTCTATCGTTATTTTTAGTCCTTTTGTTAAAAAAGCTATTTCTCTTAATCTTTTTTCTAGTACTTCATATTCATAATCTAAACTTTCAAAAATTGTATCATCTGCTAGAAATCTTACTTTTGTTCCTGTTGTTTTAGATTCCCCAATTTTTTCTAGTTTTTTTACAGTTTTTCCTTTTTCAAAACTCATTTGAAATAATCCGCCATCTCTTGCAATTGTAACTTCTGTCCAAGCAGATAATGCATTTACTACTGAAGCTCCAACTCCATGTAAGCCTCCTGATACTTTGTATCCGCTATCTCCTCCAAATTTTCCTCCAGCATGTAGAACTGTGTAAACTGTTTCTGCCGTAGAAATATGTGTTTTTGGATGTATTTCTATAGGAATCCCTCTTCCATTATCTTTTACAGATATAATATTCCCTTTTTCTATTACAACATTTATTTCTGTACAATATCCTGCTAATGCTTCATCTACACCATTATCAACTATTTCATATACCATATGATGTAGTCCTCTAACTGATGTACTTCCTATGTACATACCTGGTCTCTTTCTTACGGCTTCAAGTCCTTCTAGTACTTGTATTTGTTCTGCTCCATATTTGTGATTGTACTTTTCCATTGTTTTTCCTCCTATTTGTATTGTTTATTATATATTTAGATATATTTTTATTAATCTTAATACTTTATTATTTTATAATTATATTTCTTCTTTGTCAAATATTTTTCCTTCTTTTACTTTATATTCTATATATTTCATATTTTGAATTTCTAATTTTTCTGTACATGTTATAATCACTTGCGTTTTTTCCATATATTTTAATAGATTTTTTTTCATATTTAAATCTAATTCAGACATAAAGTCGTCCAGTAATAAAATTGGATATTCATCTATTTCATCATGTATTACTTCTAATTCTGAAATTTTTAGAGATAGAATTGCAGTTCTGTGTTGTCCTTGAGATCCGTAAATATTTAACTCTTTATTATTAATATATACTTCAAAATCATCTCTATGTATTCCTTTTGTAGTATATCCTTTTATTATATCAAGTTTTCTTCTATTTATTAATGCTCTTTTAAAATTTTCTATATCTAAACATTCTGTTTTATATTTTATTTCTATATCTTCTTTATTATTTGTTATTTTATTATGTATGGTTTTAATTTTTTTAGAAATTTTTTCTATAAATTCATTTCTGTATTTACTAATTCTATATGCATATTCAATTAATTTTTCATCCCAAATATCTAATAATTCTATTTTTTTATTTTCTTCTTTAATTTGTCTTAAATAGTTATTTCTTTGTTCAATTATTTTTGAATATGTATTTAATATACTTATATAGTTTGGTCTTAACTGGCTTATCATTATGTCTAAAAATTTTCTTCTTTGCTGAGGACCTCCTTTTAATACCTCTATATCGTCCGGTGTAAATATTACAATATTTATTGTGCCTAATAATTCACTTAGCTTTTTTAATTTTATACCATTATTATATATAATTTTTCTCTTGCCTAATTCTATTTTTATTTTACCTTCTCTATCTTTTTTTTCATAATTTACTTCTACAGTTGCTGATGTTTTATTTAAATTAATCATTTCAGAATCTTTTTTTGCTCTAAATGATTTTCCCATACTTGATAAAAATATTGCTTCTATAATGTTAGTTTTTCCTTGTGCATTTTCTCCATAGAATATATTAATGTTTTTATCTAAATCTATTTTTTCATTTTCATAATTTCTAAAATTAAATAATTTAATATTTTTTGCCCACATTTTATCCTCCTTTTTTACATATTATACACGATTTTTTGTTTTTTTTCATTTTTTCTTTTATTTTTTTTATTTTTATTCACTTTCTGTTTTGTTTTTGTGTTATTTTTCCACATTTTTTTTTACTTATTTATATATTTTCTTTTATTTTCTTTTTATTTTAATTTTTTTATTTTATTATTTAATTATATTTTTATTTTTTCTTTTTTGCTTATTTTTGATTTTAGTAATTATTTTTTTCTCTTTTATTTTTTTTTTCTAATTTATTCTAT
>CALXSO010000113.1 GCA_944391155.1 uncultured Clostridia bacterium | reverse complement strand
TCTTAAGCCAAGTTTCACCTTTTCTAGAACGTCTTTTAGCATATACATCATCATATCCTTCTTCCCAATATTTTACTAATTCTGGTATTAATTCTGGTGGGTCTTGAAGGTCTGCGTCCATAAATATCACACAATCTCCTGTTGCATAATCAAGTCCTGCTATCATTGCTATTTCTTTTCCAAAGTTTCTTGAAAAATCTACATAACAAATTCTTTCATCTTTACTTCTAAACTCTTTTATTATTTCTATTGTTTTATCTTTACTTCCATCATTTACAAATAATATTTCAAATTCATAGTTTTTCATATCTTCCATTAATTTTTTTAACCTATCATATAATAATGGTAGAGCTTCTTCTTCATTATATGCTGGAATTATAATACTAATTTTTTTCATATACTTTCCTTCTTTCCATAACCAATTACTATTTTTATATACTTAATTTTTTTGTTTAGTATTTTTTTCTTTAAGTAATTTTATATCTTCTTTTGTAATACATTTATTTTTGATTTTACTTACTAAAAATTCAATTCCACCTAATGATACAGGTATTAATATTATTACATATGGTATTATATATCTAGACTTTGTCTCCCATAATATATGAAAACCAAATCCCCCTAAAAACACCAAAATTAACAGCAAAATTTCTTTGTTTATTTTTTTTCTATTTATTATTATTGTAATTATTGAACCAATAAAAACAATATAAATAATAGCTTTTTGATATATTTTTATCAACTCAAAAACTTTACCATTTACTAAGTGATCTGCTATAAAATGATTGTCTATGTTTTCATCACCTATATTTTTTTGGTTATAAAAGCTATATTCATAACTTGGCTCTGTCCAAGTAGTAATTATTTTTTTTGCATAAAATTTAATTGTATACATAGGGTTTTGTAATAAATATTTTACTCTTTCTTTAAAATCTTCTTCTATTCTATTACTTAATTCTTCTACTTCTTCCTTGTTATCATTCATCAAATGATAAACATTATCACCTGATTCATCATTATACCACCCATATGCTAAATCACCTTCACTTATTCCCATATATAAATATGGTATAACTGAAAAAGATTTTTCTTTTGATAAATTAAATTCTTTATCATATGCATTTTTTATAATATTACTTGGAATTATAATCATAGAAATTAATATCATTATTGATACTATTCCTATTATTACATCTTTTTTCGTTTTTTTATCTAACATATAGATAAACCAATATATCCCTATTGCTATTGCGAATATAAAATAATTCATTCTAAGCAAACAAGCAATGGATAGAAAAATTGTCGTTATTATTGCATTTCTTAATTTAGCTGTTCTTTCAAACCTCATTGCAAAATATATTGCCCAAATACAAAATGGTAAACCTAGGAAATCTCCATACACAAATGTTACAAGCATTATAATTGGTATAAATGTTAATGTAAGTATCCAAAATAATACTCTATTACATTTTTCTTCTTTATAAATCATTCTCGTAATAGCATATAATCCTAATATTGTTAACACATTACATATCATATTTAAATATTCAAACAACAAGTAATTTGTTGTATTAAATATTTTAAATAAAAATACCATAACAGATACTTGTGTTAATTGTTGTGTATGATATTGTATATAATTTGCATTATATTCTGATAAACCATTTCCGTCTATTATTTCTTTTGCAATTAGCATTAATTGTTCTGAATCGGCATATGGTTTTGAAATTGATTCAGATATCCAAAAAGCTTGTACCCCGACATACATCAACAAACAAATTGTTACAATTCCTATTTTAAATTTTTTGCCTGTTTTTATTTTTTCTAAGCCATAGCTAATTAGAATTATCATAATGGCAATTACTATACTTGTAACCAATTTTAATATTCCATAATATTCAATATGTGAAATTTCCCCAATATCAATTTGATTTATATATATAATATTAAATATTACAATTGCTAACATTGCAACAAGTGCTAAAAAATATATTAATTTTTTTATACCTTTACTTAATATCATTTTGTGCCCCTTACTATTCTCTAAATAAATCTCCTACTGGTTCTTCTGTATGTATCCTTTTTATTGTTTCTGCAAATAACGGTGCGATTGATAATACTGTTATCTTATCTATTTGTTTTTCTTCTGTTAATGGTATTGTATTTGTTACAACCAATTCTTTTATTTCAGAATTTTTTATTCTTTCTATTGCTTGTCCTGATAATACTGGATGAGTACAACCTGCATATATTGCTTTTGCTCCAAATTTGCTTAAAACCTTTACTGTTTCCATCATAGACCCTGCTGTATCTATTTCATCATCAAATATAATTGCATTTTTATCTTTAACATCACCTATAATTGTACTTGCAATTGCTCTATCATCATTTCCTTCTCTTCTTTTATCTACTAATGCTATTGGGCAATTAAAATATTCAGAATATTTATATGCTTTTTTTGAACTTCCTGCATCTGTTGCAACAATTACCATATTATCTAAATTCTTTTTCTTAAAATAATCTTCTAATATATATTCACCTGTTAACCTATCACAATTAATATTAAAATATGCTTGTATTGCTGGGTTGTGTAAATCACAAGTAACTACTCTTGTTGCTCCTGCTGCTTCTATTATTTCTGCCATTAATTTTGCTGTTATTGGAACTCTAGGTTGGTCTTTTTTATCTGACCTTGAATATGGAAAATAAGGTAGAACAACATTTATATTTTTAGCAGAAGCTCTTTTTACTGCATCTATCGTAATTAATAATTCCATTATTCTTTCATTTACTGGTGGTAAATTAGTTTGCACAATAAAAACGTCTTTATCTCTTACAGTTTCTAAGATTTGTACAAAATTATTATCATTTTTAAATTTCATATGATTTATTTTTCCTAATTCTATCCCTAAATAATCACATATTTCTCCAGCAAATTTTTCTGCAGTAGGACAAGCAAACACTTTTAATTTTTCTAATTTGTTTTCCATTTATTTTCTCCTCAATTTTAAAATTTAAAAGTTGTTTAATTATAATTGTTCTGCAAATCCTTTTTGTAATTTCTTAAATATAAAATATCCAACAACTGTTAATACTAAAGATATTCCTAATAATGTAACAAGAATTTCCATATTTGGCATTTGATGATAATAGAATATATCTCTATATGCATTTATTAAATGTGTCATTGGGTTCAAGTTAACTAATATTTGTAATGTATGTGGCAATTGTTCTAATTTATATACTATTGGTGTTGCATAAAATGCTGCCATTAAAACAACTCCTATAATATGTTCTAAATCTCTAAAATATACTGTTACTGATGATACAATAAAACCTATTCCTAATAATAATACATATTGTATAAGTAATATAAAAGGATATAATAATATATACCAAGATAAACCTACTCCAGAAAAGATTACAAATGCAAGTATTATTATTGTTGATATAATAAAATTAACTGCTCCACTTGTTACTACAGATACTGGAAGTATCTCTCTTGGAAAATATACTTTTTTTATGATATCTGCATTTCCTATTACAGTAAAAGCTGCTTGTGTTATTGCTGTTGTAAAGTATGTCCAAGGAATTAAAGCAACACATATATATATTGGATATGTTTTATCTCCCCCTGCAAGTAATGCTCCAAATATTACTGAATATACAAGTAATTGTAAAAGTGGGTTTAAAAATGACCATAAAACCCCTAAAAATGAGTTTTTATATCTTCCTCTTATTTCTTTTTTTACGTTTGTTTTTAATAATTCTCTATAATTATATATTTTCTTAAAAATATTCATATTTCTCCCTTTCTTACATTGTTTCTTTTAAATATTCATCTACTACTTCATTAGTATTTCCATCCATTCTAACCACACCGTTAGATAACCATACTGCTCTATCACATAAATTTCTAACAGAGTCCATACTATGAGTTACAAATACCATTGTTTTTCCTTCTCTTTTTAATTCTCTCATCTTATTAAAACATTTCTCTTGGAAATGTTGGTCTCCTACTGACAAGATTTCATCAATAAGTAAAATATCTGCATCTACATTTATTGCAACTGAAAATGCAAGACGCATATACATACCAGATGAATATGTTCTTACAGGGTTATCTATAAAATCTTGTAATTCTGAAAATTCTATTATTTGGTCTAATCTTTTGTCAATTTCTTTTCTTGTTAAACCAAATATAGAAGAATTAAAATATATATTTTCTCTACCTGAAAAATCAGGGTGAAAACCTGCACCTAGTTCCAATAAAGATGTTAATTTCCCTTTTGTTTCAATTGTACCTTTATTAGGGAAAATGATTTGTGTCATCAATTTTAAAAGTGTTGATTTTCCACTTCCATTAACACCTATTAAAGCTACAGTTTCTCCTTTTTTTATATCTAAATTTATATCTTTTAATACTTCTCTTTTTTCTTTTCTTTTATTTCTCATCCAAAATAAGGCTCTTTCTTTTAATGTATTAGCCCTATCATAATATATATCAAAACTTTTATATACATGATCTACTTTTATTGCTATATCATTTTCATTTTCTTTCATTTTTTAGCTCCTTTTGTAAATTTAGTTCGTTCTAATTATATCATAAATTCCTTTCTTGTCAATTATAGAAAAAATTTTTTCTATCCAAAAAAACTAAGTATATTAACTTAGTCTTTTTTATATATTTTTCTTTTCAATTTTTTACTTCAACACTTTTTTGGAGGAATGTTTGGTTTTAGTCAACACTTTTTTGGAGGAAAGCTATAAATAACGGTAAACTTAAAAACATTGCATATATATATCTAAGCTCTCCAGATACCGGAGATGCAAGGCAAGTTAAATAAAGTGCTCCAATTGGTATGAACATAAGTAAATAATTATATTTCTTTTTATAAATATTATAAAATAAAAGTGTTAAAACTATCCAAAACGCAAAACCTATATTTGCAATCAAGCTTACTATTGGTGTTTGCTTTTCATAAATGCTATTTATTATATCATCAATAATTGGTATATTTAAAATTGGAGCTTCTTTTAAATTCATAAACTGTTCTTTTTCAAAAGGTGATTTATATACACCTGTTGCAACTGAATATGTTACAACTTCTGGATAATAATATCCATAAGTATTTCCAACAAAGGCCTCTAATGTTTCTAATGGATATTTAATTGCTAATTTAATATATAATTTTACAAGATTTAATTTATCTTGGTTAAATGTACCATCATTAAATTCATTTTTAATAGGGTCTGATATAGTTGGGTTATAATTTTCGGCTGCTGTTTCTATATTAATATATTGCCCAATTACATTTTTATCTTCTTCAGATAGTTCATCACCTTTATATTTTACTATCCTAGCCATTTGTTGCATTGGTATAGATAACATTTCTTTTGAAGCACTTTTAGTTATATTAAGTTTTGAATACACTGGTCCTGTTATTATATAATAAAATATAATTGGTAAGCCAAATATTAGTAATATCTTTTTCCAACACTTTCTTTTCAATAAAATAGCAAATGGTAACGTTAATATAACAATATATATACCATTATTTCTAAAAAACATTACAAATAATGTAACTAATATAAAAAATACTAAATTTCTTTTTTTATTTAAAAATTTTTCTTCATTTGTTATTATTTCTATTATCCCAATTATAAACCAAACCATCATCATTGCAAAAGGTACATCTTTCCATACTGCTATACTAAATTGTGGTATAAATGGTACAAATGCAAATAATAAAAATGTAATTATTTTTATCTTTGAATTTACATTTTTCTTTCCCATATAATAAATTACAAAAGACAAAGTAATTGCACAAAAAGCCATTTGTAACAAGCAATATAATGCAATTCCAAAATTATAATTTCCAGCTATTAAATTTCCTACTTTTACAATAGAACTCATTATAAACGTATGTAATACTGGGTGATGATTGTTATATGGTATTATTCCAAACCCTTGCATTAATTGATAATGTGTATCATATGATGTTATTCCTGGATAATAATTTAAAAAATATGGAAGCCAAAATACAAATAATAATAAAGTAACTATTATAAATGTTTTTAAATTTGGTTTTAATATATCTTTTTTACATTTTTTTAAGTTTATATTTTCTATTAAAGTAAATATTATTTTTATAATGTTATAAAATACTATATAATATGTTACAAATTTAAATAATATAAACAATATGATTTCTTTAGTAATTATAACTTCATTTATTATCCAGTTGTCTTTTGTCATAATTCCAAGTACTTGGCATATTGTAATTATTATAGCTAAAATACTACTACAAACTTTTAATCTTTTATTTTGGTATTTATTTGAATATTTTAATACAATATAAATAAATATACATATAAATAACCACATAATTTGGTTTCCATTATTACAGCTAATTATATTATTTGTAACATTTACTGAGATATTTATTCCTATTGTTAGTATAATACTTAAAAATATCCATATTATTTTCTTATTATTCTGTAAAAATTCTTTTATTTTTTGCATACTTCCCCCTATTATTTCCTTTTATATTCTTTTCTTGATTTTATTACTCCTGGTATATATAATAAAATATATAACAACTTATTTTTAATACTTTTTATATATTTAATTTTAAAATTATTTTCTGTTAAATATCCAAATAAAATATAATGTTTAATAGCATATAATCTTTTATTAAATAAAACACCTTTCATATCTTTTTGTAAAATCTCTTTAAAATATTCAAAATAGCCATTTTTATTTTGTATAAATTGTTTTTTTATGTTTTTTGTATATCCTTCTTCTTGGTATTCACATATCATAATAGGTTTGTTTATACAAATCATTTTATATTTTTCGTCCATTTTATGATACATTCTCGCTTCTGTTATAAATTTTTCTCCATTTACTAATTCGTGCTTGTATTTTTTTCTTATATCTGTAAAAAAAACAATTGCTTTTTCTCCTGTTTCTCCTTCTTTAAAGTATAAATCAAACATTGTTGTTTCTTTGTTTTTAAAATCATTTCCTATATTGTTTCCATTTTTATCATTTTTTAGGAAACATATTCCATAATATTTAGATTTATCTTCCACTGCTTTTATGTTTTCATCATAAGCTTCTTTTATTATTTTAAAAGCATCAAAAGTGAAATAATCATCTGAATCACAATCAACTATTAAATCTCCTGTTGCTTTTTCTACTAGATTATTAATGGCTACCATTTTTCCGTTATTTTCTTGGAAATAATATTTTATTTCTAAATTACTTATACTATTATTTTTAATAAAATTTTCCACTACTTTTTTAGTATCATCTACAGAACCATCGTCCATAATTAGCCACTCTATATTAATTCCATAATCACTATTTTTAACTAAACTATTATATAATTTTTCTAAAAAATACGCTCTATTATATGTAGCAGTTAATACTGATATTTTCATACTATTCTCCTATTATTTTTTTAACTTCTTCTATTATATTAGAATTATCATATTGTTTTTTAGTTTCTCTTATTATTTCTTCTTGTTTTTCTTTATTATTTTGTTCTAAAATTTCTTTTAAACCTTTATAAATACCTTCTTTGCTATTTTCTAAAATAACTTTTTTATCATAATCTTCTACCGCTTCTCTTGCAGCAGTATCTGTTATAACTATATTTTTTTCTAATATTTTAGCTTCTTCTAAAACCATACCATATCCTTCAAATCTAGATAACAAACAAAAATAATCTGATTTTTTTACATATGGATATGGGTTTTCTTTTTGTCCTAATAAATGAAAAGTATTTTCTACATTACTTTCTTTTATTAATTTTTCTAAATTTTCCTTTTCTGGTCCATTTCCTATTATATAAAAACTATGCTTATATCCACTTTCTATTAACTTTTTGTGAACTTTTATTAATCTATCTATCCCTTTCTGATATACTAATCTTGCAACACTAACAAAATTAACACTATTTTCATCAAAAGGCACATCTATATTTTCACTTGATTTTTTTAATATCCTTTCCTTATCTATATAATTATAAATAACACATTTTTTATTATCATTAATTTTTTCATCATATACTTTATTAAAACTTTTCAAATTATCTTTACTAACAAATACCAACTCATCATATTTATTATAAATTTTTTCATCTAAATTTTTCTTTATTATAGCCTTTAAACCTGTTCCAAATACTTTAGATATATCATTATGTATCCATACTATTTTTTTAGCTGTTTTGTTTTTCACACTAAACAATCTTGTTATTGGTCCTTCCAAAAAAGCTATTTCTACATCATAATTACCTTTTATATATTTCTTATAAATTATATTTTTAAATAACAATACTTTCAAAGGAGCAAATATTTTTTGACCTATTTTAGATAACTCCTTATATTGTTTGTTATATAAGCTTTCTAATTTAACATTAGAACTTAATTCTTTTTCTAATTCTCCTTTTGGATATATAGTAAATATTGTTATATCATAATAACTATTTAATTTATTTACTAAATCAACTAAAACTCTTTCTGCTCCACCTATTGTTAGACCTGTTATCCCAAATAATATTTTTTTCATAAACTTTCCTTCTCTAATTTTTTATTTAACTTTTAATTTTGTTTTCCTTACTTTCTGTTTTTTCTTCTTCCATTTATTATTTACTAAATAATGAAAAAAGAGTACTATACATATCAAATGTAAATTTATTTATTGTTTTTAAGTAAATACTTTTTAAATCTTTCTTAGATTTCAAAACTTGGTTTTTCTTCCAATTTGGAAATGTGCCATTTACTTTATTCCAAGTTAATTCTAATAATTTACTTTGCACGTTTTCATCTTTTATTTTTACAATTCTAAGTAATGAACTACAAAATGCATATCTAACATAGATATATTCTAATTCATCTTTATACTCGTCATATAAATTATTTTCTTTATAAAAACCAATTACATTATCTAACACTTGGAAAATTTCCTTATTTCTTTCGTTTTGATTATTAGATATTGAACCTTCTCTTTGTATATAATGTACACAAGGCTTTTTTAAGAAAGATACTTTTTCTAAATATGGTACAAGTTTATATGTAAATTCTATGTCTTCATATCTTAGTCCTTTTGGAAATAATACTTTTGCTTTTTCTAAAACTTCTTTTTTTATTAATTTATTCCAAGCAACTACTCTTACTTTTTCTATCATTTCTTTTTTGCCATTATAAATTGCACCTTTATCTTCTTTTATTTTATTTTTATCTGGATATTCCCAGTAAAAATCACATTCTACCATATCACTATTTTCTTTTTTAGCTAGTTCATACATATCTTTATACATAGTTTTTTCCACATAATCATCTGAATCTAGAAAAGCTATATATTCTCCTTTAACATAGGGAATCGCATAATTTCTTGCATCTGATAACCCACCATTTTCTTTTTCTAAATATACTATTTTTTCTGGATATTGTTTTAAAAATTTATCTACAATGATTTTACTTCTATCTTTTGAGCCATCATTTACAAGTATTATTTCTATATCTTCTAAGGTTTGATTTACTAATGTTTCCAAACATTTTTCTATATAATTTTCTACATTATAAAAAGGAACTATTACACTTACACTTTTCATTTTTATCTCACTTTCAAATATAAATTTATATTATATTTTAATAAAAATCTTTTTATTTTTTGTTTTAAGTTTTCTGGTTTTATATTTTTATACATTTGTCTATATTTTATTTCTTTTATATATTTTTTTCTTTCTTTTCCTTTTAATGTATCTGCTTTTAATACTACTGAATTTGTATAATATCTTTTTACTAATTCTTTTGTTTTGTTACTTATATTATCACAAGCATCTATTACAGCTAACATATTATCATAATGTGATAACATATCTTTTGCTCTATCTATATTTTTACTATCATCTTTGCTTCTTGTCAAACTCTCTTCTGTTTGTAAATAGTTATAACAAAAGTATTCAGTTGATACAAATGTTTTTGCCTGTACTATTATTAATGATGTTAGTCCAAAGTCTTCGTGATATCTTAGTTTATATTTAAAATTATTTTCTACAAAAAATTCTTTTCTATATAAATAAATACACGCTGGATCCATATATTTATCTAAAGTACATAATTTTCCATACCCTTCTTCTCCACTACATACAGAAAAAACTGGACCATCTATTTTTTCTATAATATTTCCATTTTCATCTACTGTTTTCATTTTAAATTTTATTAAATCAACTTCGTCGTCTATATATTTTTCTAGTAAGCTAAAAGTATCTTTATCTAAATAATCATCACTATCTAAAAATGATAAATATTTTCCAGTGGCTCTTTCTACTCCATAATTTCTAGCAGATGCTAAGCCTCCATTTTCTTTTTCTAAATATTTTATATTTAATTTACTACTCTGTATATAATTCTTGATAACATTTTTAGAATTATCTTTAGAACCATCATTTATAATAATTACTTCAAAGTCTTTCATACTTTGATTTTCTAAACTCTCTAAACATTTTTCTATATATTTTTCTGTATTATAAACAGGTATTATTACACTAATTTTAGGCATTTTATGTTCCTTTCTACACATATTTACAAAAATATTTTACCATTTATTATAATTTTAATCAAGTTACACAAAAATAAAAGTAGGAATTACTCCTACTTAAATTTACTATTCTAAATTAATATTTTTTTCTTTAAAATGTACTCCTAACATTATAGGTAAGCAAGTAAACATTGAATATATATATCTAAACTCTCCATATACTGGAGATGCTAAACAAGTTAGCCATAATATTCCAACTGGTATATATATAAGCATTAGTCTATATTGTTTTTTATAAATAGCATACATAAACATAGTAACAACTATCCAAAATGTAAAGCCTATACTATATAACATTGAATTTAATGGTAAATTTCTATTATCTAAAAGTTTATCAAGATTTTCTAATGCTTGTAAATCGACTAATGGTGTATCTTTTAATTGCAAAGCTTGTTCTTTTTCTTGGTCTGATTGATAAACTTCTCTTCCTACTACCCAATGTACCGCTTCTGGATAATAGTATCCATAACTATTACATAAAAATGATTCTACTGCCGACCTTGGATATTTCAAACATAATTTCACCCATAACTTTATAAAGCCTACTTTATCCTCTGCAAAAGCTTCATCATCAAAATTATTTTTAACTTGGTCTGATATTTTTGGATAATATAATTCTCCTAAATTATCAACTGGCAAATATTTGTAAATTCTCCACCTTTCATCATCTGTTAAATCTTCATTTTTAGTCATTCTCGCAAATTGTTGTAATGGTATAGATAAGGCTTCTTTTGTTGACCCTTCATCTATATCCAATAGTGCAAAAGTCGGTCCTTTCCATATACCATAAAATACTAATACTATTGCAGTAATAACTATTAATTTTTTATAATTTTGTCTTGCAAATATGAAGATAAATGGAAGTGTTAATATTACTACATATAAACCATTATTTCTAAACAATATTACCAAAATCATACTAACTGCTAATAACACATTTTTTAATTTTGACTTCATAAAATGTTCTCTATTTATTGCAATTTCTGTCATCATTATTGTAAATACAAGCATTACTACAGCAAAAGGTATATCTTTCCACATTGTTATACTATATAATGCATTTACAGGATAGAAAGCATAAAATAGCAATGTTAATATTCTAAATTTTATATCTACATTTCTTTTTGCCATATAATAAATAGCAAATGAAAAAATGCAAGATGTAACTAACATTTGAGCAATACTATAAATTGCAACTCCAATATTATAATTACCAATAAGTTTACCTATATTCATTGCAATACTTATAAAAAATGTATGAAATACAGGGTGATGATTTGTTAAATTACTTATTCCCAAACTTTGGCAAATTTGTTGCATTGAGTCTTGTGTAATAACACCTGGAAAATAATTTAAGAAATACGGAATATATGCTATAAAGATTATTCCCCAAGTTATGAAAAATGTTCTTTTGTTATTAGTAAACCATTTGCAGTTCCCTTTAAAGAATTCCTTTTTATCTAACAATAAGTAAATATTAGAAATTACTCCATATATTAAAATTACATATCCAAACCATTTTATTATAGATTTTGTTAAAGCTATTCTATTATATAAAATTCCACTTAAATCTAAATACGTATCAATAGATTGTCCTACAATCTCAAAAGAAGCAAATAATATTGCAAGTAAAGTACAACATACTTTTAATCTTCTATTTTTTTCTTGTGATATCTTACTAAGTGCCCAATATGTAAAAATAAAAAATATTACACACAATATTGAATTTCCTGTAAAAGAATATTCAATAGCAGTATTATAGTCCATATTCATATTTATTGCTAAAGTTACAAAAATAGATAACAATACTATTATAAGTGGTCTTATTTTCTCATAAATGTTTTTCATCTTGTACTCCTTTTATTCTAAATTCTTTTTAAAGAAATCTCTAAATTGATAACATTTCTTTTCCCAAGTCCAATCTTCTCTCTGTTTTAAATTTTCTTCTGATAATTCTTTAAATTTTTCCTTATGTTTCAATAATTCTACTAATTTAGCTTTTAAATCTTCTTTTGTTCTTTCTTTTAAAATAAATTCTTTTTGTTTTTCTCCTAAGGCATCTCTTACAATACCAACATTTGTAGATACAATAGGAACTCCTGACGCCATTGATTCCAAAACTGGGTTAGGTGTTCCTTCATTTTTAGATGCACATATATATACATCTATTGAATTATAATAATCAGGCATTTTATCGTGAGGGATATATCCGTCTTTTCTATCTGCAAATTTTAATTCTATTGGATATCCTTCATCTATTAATTCTTGTAATGCTGGTTTTATTATTTTTCTAACACCTTTTAAATCGCTATCTCCTTCTGAATCAGTAAACTCACTGTTTCCTACCCAACCAATTTTTATTTTTCTATTAGATATATTTTCTAATTCAAATCTTTCTAAATTTTCTGGTTTAAATTTTGTTATATCAACGCCATCACTAATAACTGCCATTGGTTTTTTATCTATATCTAATTCATTATAAATATCTCTTAAAATTGTTGATGATACAGTATAATTTTTAGCATATTTTGCAAATGATTTTGTTGTTTCAAAATTCTCTTTATCTAAAAATTTATGGTCGTAAACAGATGTTGTTATATTAGTTTTGCTATAGAATTTATCCATAAATTCTTCAAAAGTTAGCCCCATATTATGGATATACCCTCTAGGAAATTCAAAGTCTAAAGAGGATAATAACCCTCTCCACAAACAATGAACCAAATCATATCTATCAGCTAAAAGTATTAACTCTACAATATTATCAAAAAATACCGATACCGGAAAAATATCTATATCAAAATCATTTGATAAATATTTTTTTATTTCATTTGCTATATTGCAATAAGCCCAACCGTCAACGTCATATACAATTGCAATTTTTTTCTTATTATCTTTTTTTGAATTGTCAAGTTTATTTTCGTATGGAAATTGTTCTTGCATATCAAATAGTAGTTTCATTTCTTCTTCAAATGTTACATTTGTCATTCTATATACTTGTTGTTCTAATTTTTTTTTCATCTTCCTCTCCTTATAATTCTTATAATTTTTCTTTTTAATTTATATAGTTTTGATGTTGTCAACTTATCTACTTGCTTTATTAATTCATTTTTTTCTCTTGACATCATTCCTATTGTTCCTAATAAAATTTCATTTTCCTTTTTTAAAATATAATTTGATAATTTTGCTCTTTCTAATTCTAATTCTATATTTGTTTTGATATTTTGCTCCATATTAAAACCTCTTTTCCTTTAATTCTTGACTTATTATATCATATTTTCTTTTCCTGTCAATCATAGGTTTCTAAATTCTTATTTTTACTTGTTTTTTGTTGAAATTTAAAATTTAATATGCTATTATATAAAATATTAATTAGAAAAGGGGAATTTGTTTTATGAATAATGAATTAACTAAAAAAAATAAATTTTTGAAATTACAAAAAATTTTCCAAAAATTTTTATTTATAATATCAGTGCCAACAGTTACCTTACTTTTATCTAATATTGGTTCTGGGAAGCAAAGATTATTATCTGTAATATTATCATTTATTATAGCTATATTCGTAACTTTCAAATTTAATATATTAGATAAAATTTTTAAAGAAAAAAGTAAATTATATAGTGTAATTTCTTTGATTTTCGCATTAATAACTTCATTTTTCTTTGGACAATTGTTTTACTCATATAACATAGTTACAGAACCTGTTAGAAGTATTTTTATTAATATTTTACCAGATAGCTTAACAATGTATAGCTTCATTATATTATCACTATTTGCTTTATATTGTTTTTATTATTTTTTTATGAGTAGATTTTTACCTAGAGCCAAAGAATTTTTTATAAATCTAAAAACAAATGAAAAAACTTATTTAATAATTTCAACTTGTATTTTAGGCTTAGCAATTATAGTAATATATTCTATAACTAATGTATTTTATGCACCAAAAATAAATGGAGAAATTCAAACATTCGATGTTATATATTCTACAGATACAGGTGCTCACGGTGTTTTAAATACTTACTTAAATATAAACTCTGTAGAAAATGATTTAAGACAAATATTATTTGCCGTATTTTCATTTCCTTTTGCAATTATTGCATATATGATTGGTAATTTATTTAATAATTTAGGAAATGGATATTTTATACTAATTGCTATTATACAAGTTTTTCTAATGAATATTACTAGTATTTTACTAAGTAAAATGTTAAATCTAAAAAAAGTAGAACAAACATTATTTTTAGTACTTTATACAGTAACTTATCCATTTATTTTGTTTGCATTTAATTTAGAACAATATGTTTTTGGAATGTTTTGGCTTATGTGCTTTTTATATTCCTATATACAAAACAAAGAAGGAAACAAATTTTGTTTTATTGCATCAGTTAGCTCATTAACTACAAATGCTATATTCTTTCCTCTTTTAACAAGTGGAAGAAAAATCAAAAAATGGCTAACAGATTTTATTTCAACAGGACTTTTCTTTGTTGCTGGCATTATTGTTTTTGGACAGTTCCCTGTTATTTTAAATATATTTACAGGTACTGGACACTTATCAAATTACATATCAGGCACAATTAATTTTAATAATTTTTGCCAATATAGTAATTTTGTAGCAAATTGCTTTATTGCGCCTTTTAATACTGTTGTAGAAGAAAGATTAGGGCATCCTTCTTTTCAACTAGCACCTGCTGAAACTTTAAGTATTTTGGGTTGTATAATATTCATATTAGTTATATTAGGTTTTATATTAAATAGAAAAGATAAATTTGCGAAAATATGCTTTTCTTGGATAATTTTTTCTATAGTGCTTTTAATTGTTTTGGGTTATGGTACTAGAGAAAATGGTTTAATTTTATACTCATTATATTTTAACTGGGCATTTGTTAGTTTAATTTTCTTATTATTAAAGAAATTATTAGGAAATAAAAAGAAAATTTTTGTTACAATATCAGTTATATTAATTGTTTTATTATTAGTTTGTAATATAAAAGGGTTAATAGATTTAATACAATTTGGTTTACAATATTTTGACCATATGGGATAGGAGAAAAATAAAATGAAAAAATTAAAAAACTATTTAAAACTTATTAGAATAAAGCATTATTTAAAGAACCTTTTGGTATTTGCTCCACTATTATTTAGTGGCAATTTATTTGAAAGTAACAATTTAATAAATACAATTTTAGCATTTATATCATTTAGTTTTATTGCTTCAGTTGTATACGTTATTAATGATATTAGAGATGTTGAAAAAGATAGATTACACCCAATAAAAAAGAATAGACCTATAGCATCAGGTTCTGTCTCTAAAACAGAAGGTATTGTATTAGCAGTTATATTATTTATTATTTCTGTTTCTATAAATATATTTATAAGTACCTCTCCTCTTTCTTATGTAATACTACTAGGATATCTATTTATGAATATAGCATATAGTTTCGGCTTAAAAAATATACCTATAATAGATATTTTAATACTTAGTATAGGCTTTTTACTAAGAGTTTTCTATGGTGCCGTAATTTTAAACATAAATGTTTCAAATTGGTTATACCTTACAATTTTAGCTATTTCTTTCTATCTAGGTTTAGGTAAAAGAAGAAATGAAATAGATAGAAGTAAAGATTCTAGAAAGGTTTTAGAACAATATAACCGTGCTTTTTTAGATAAAAATATGTATATGTGTCTAAGCTTAACAATAATGTTTTATTCTCTTTGGTGTGTTGACCCAATAAACACTTCGCGCTTTAGTGGAATAAATTATTTGTTAATAACAGTACCTCTTGTTATTCTAATTTGTATGAAATATAGCTTAGATATAGAAGGTGATTCCTTTGGTGATCCTGTAGACGTAGTTCTTTCTGATAAAATTATGCTTGCACTAATCGCTATTTACGGTATTTTGATGTTACTAATTTTATATGTTTTACCAATATTTATTAATTAATAAGGAGCAATAATTAAATGAATGTTTATGATTTTGATAAAACAATTTATAAAGGTGATAGTACTTTAGATTTTTACTTTTTTTGTTTAAGAAAAAAGCCAATTATTATAAAAGAATTTCCTAAACAAATATATAGTACCTTACTTTATAAATTAGGAAAAATAACAAAAACAGAATTTAAAGAAAATTTTTATATTTTTCTAAATGATTTAGAAAATATAGATAATTTACTAAAAGAGTTTTGGGATAATAATCAAAATAAAATAAAATCTTTTTATTTAAAACAAAAGAATTATGATGATGTAATTATTTCAGCTTCACCTACTTTTTTACTAGAACCTATTTGCAGAAGATTAAATATAAAATATTTGATTGCTTCAAAAGTAGATAAAAATACACGGAAAATATGTTGGAATTAATTGTTATGGAGAAGAAAAAGTAAGAAGATTTAAAGAAATATTTTCAGACAGACCTATTGATAATTTCTATTCTGATTCTTTATCAGATACTCCAATTGCTAAACTTTCTAAGCAAGCTTTTTTAGTATCAAAAAATGTTATTAAAAATTGGAAAAAAGAAGATGCCTAATTTGCATCTTCTTTTATTATATTTTGTTGAACTGTATTTGTTATATTACCTATTATATTTGTATTTTCAACAATGTTTTCTGTTGTTTTATTCTCTTCTTGTGTATTATTATCCTTTTCTTCATCTTCTATAACTTCTGGTATTTCATTTATCCCTTTTTCTTCTTCTTTCGTTATCTCTATTTTTTCTTCTTCTACTTTATTTTCTTCTTGCTTCTCCTCTTTCTTCTCTTCTACTTTTGGCTCTTCTATTAATTTTAATTTCTCTATAGGCTCAAATACTATTTTATTATTTTCTAATGTTAATGTTGTATCTTTAAACTCTCCTACTTTACTTTCTGCATTTAAGTTCGCTCTTTGTGTCTTTTGCTCTTCTGTTCCTATATTCTTACTTCCTGTTAATTTTACTTCTATATAATACTTCTTGCTTGTATCTAAATCATATATTACTCTATCATAACTATAACTTAAACCTCCATTATG
>CALXSO010000112.1 GCA_944391155.1 uncultured Clostridia bacterium | reverse complement strand
AACTTTAATGTGATTTTATTAATTTTTATCATTACTGTCGTTTTTTATTAAATTGCTGTTTTGTAGTTCTTTTATCATCTTTTCTCTTATGATTTTATTTCTATTATCTTGATTTGGTTACTTTCCTTTTTTTACTGTTTTAGTTCTTTTTTGTTTAGCTTTTTTATCCGCTTCTTTAATTGATTGGATCCTGTCACTGTATTTTGATTGAAATTTACTTTTTGTTCTGGTTCCATGCTTTTTATTTTTGTTTTTCTTTGTCTTATTATTCCTTTTGTTTGCTCTTTTTTGCATTTTTTGCATTTTTTGTATTCTTTTATCTTCTCTTAATTTATTGCTAAGCATCATGTATTGAGGATCATTTTGTTTATCTTGATATTTTAAGTCATCACAAATAAGTTCTATAATTGACGCAGCAACTAAATTAGCATCATGTCTTATATAACCATCTGTTACTGTTGCTAAATTTCTTTGTAAAAATTTGATTCCTTTTAATTTATCTATATTTGGTTCTACTAAATCTTGTCCATCCATGTTATATTTTTTAATTATCTCTGGAATTATTTCTCCTGTATCATATATGCAATAATCTACTATTCCTTTTCCACAATGTTCAATTATTGCATTTAGATGTTCTGCAACGCCGTAATTATCAGTTTGTCCTGGTTCTGTCATAATGTTGCTAATATATACCTTTATTGCAGGTTGCTCTTTTATTGCTTTTGCTACACCATTTACTAATAAATTTGGTATAACATTTGTATATAAACTTCCTGGTCCTATTATTATGCAGTCTGCATTTTTTATTGCTTCAATAACACCTGGTGCTGCTTTGCAGTTTGATGGACTTAAAAATATTCTATTTATTTTTGTTAATTTATCATATACAACTTCTGGAATTCTTGATCTTTCCTTAACTATATATCCATTTTCTAATTCAGCATTTATATTCATTTCTTCAAGAGTAACTGGTAAGACTTTGCCTATTATATTTAGTACTTCATTACTTTTCATAATTGATTTTGTGAAATCTTGATTTACTTCTTTCATTGCTAGAAAATATATATCGGAAAATGATAGTCCACTTAATTTTCCACTTTTGAATTCATATGAAAATAATTTATCTATTTCTCCCTCATTTTCTTCTAATGAAATTATGCTGTCTCTTATATCATCTAATGGTAATGTTCCTAATTCTTTTCTTGATTGTGTTTTTTCTTCTCCATAATCAGAAACTGTGACTATCGCTGTTAAATTGTTTGTATATCTTTTTAATCCAGAAAGTACCGTGTTTAAACCTGTCCCACCTCCAATTACTACAATATTAGGTCCTTGGTCATATACTTTCTTATTAAAAATTAATGATTTTACATTGACATTTTTTTTGTTTTCCATTCTTTCGTCAGTTGATTCAACTAGTATTTCTAGAGTTCTCTTGTTTAAAAAAATAAGTCCAAAAACTATACAAAGAAATCCTAAAACAAAAATTATTGAAATTCTTCCAACTTCTTGGAAAGACATTTCCTTCATTACTAAAATTTCAGCTATTCCATAACATGCTAATATTATACCTACTAATATTAAAAACATCCAACGTTTCATTTTTGAACTAGATTTAAACCAGTGCATAAATCCCTTCATTTCATGTTCACCCTTTCTTGCTTTTATCTTTCTCCTACTATCTCAATTTCTAAACTTATTTTTTCTTTAGATGTCTCATAAACTTTTTTCTTTACGTATTCTATAAGTTCTAAAATTTCTTGTGCTGTTGCATTTCCTTTGTTTATTATAAATCCTGCATGTTTGTTTGAAACTTGGGCATCTCCTATTGAATAACCTTTTAGTCCTGCTTCATCTATTAATTTTGCTGTTATAAAATTTTCGCCTCTTTTGAATGTACTTCCTGCACTTGGATATTCTATTGGTTGCTTTTCAAATCTATTCTTTTTATATTCTTCCATTTTAGTTTTTATATTGTCTTGTTTTCCGGTTCTTAAATTTAATTCTGCTTCTATAACAATATATTTTTTTTGAAATAAAATACTTTTTCTGTATTCAAATTTCAAATCTTGATTATTTAGCTTTATAATATTTCCTTCATAATCTATCACAGTTGCACTTTCTAAAATATCTTTTATTTCCTTTTTATATGCTCCTGCATTCATTTTTATTGCTCCACCAATTGTTCCTGGTATTCCTGCTAATTCTTCAAATCCTGTTATGTTTTCTTTTAGAAGTTTTTGTGCTATTTCTGCCATTTTATTTCCTGCTCCAATAATTACTTGGACATCTTGATTTTTTTCATTTTGTTTATTTTTATTATTTGGATTTTTTATAATTTCAAATTTGTTTATTTTTATTTGAATTACTATTCCTCTTATTCCTTTATCAGTTACTAATATATTGCTACCATTTCCTATTATAAAAAATGGAATCTTGTTTTCTTTAGAAAATTTTAAAATTTGCTTTAATTCAGATATATTTTCAATTTTTATATAGCAATCTGCTATTCCTCCTACTTTGAAACTAATATGTTTTTTCATAGGCTCATTGTATTTTATATTTTCTTTTGGAATTTTTAAATTTGCTTTTTCTAATAAGCTTTTAATTTCCATTCATTCTCCTCCATCTATAATCTAGTCTGTTCCATCTTTGGCATAAACATATACAGCTTCTCCCTCTTCTGTTCTTTGATTTGTTATATCTATTACTAATCCTATTTTATAATTAATAATATATGTATCTTCTGCTTTAGTAATTCCTAATTCTTCTAAATCTGTTTTTTCTAAGTAATAGTAATCATCCAATGAATTTTCAGTATTTTTTAATATTTCCATTAATCTTGTATCATTTGTCAAATCTGTAATTTCAGATTTTATTTCATCAATACTTGTATATTTTTGAGTGCCTGGATAGTTATTATTTCCCATAGTTGCTTCTTTTGTATATCTTTCTAAAACAGCATGTTGAATCATTTCTAATTCTGATAGTAATTCGTTTTTCTTAGATTCTTTTATTAAATTATATCCACTATTAATTGATATTCCAGCTAATATTAATAATATAACAATAGTTACGCATAAAGCTACTAATGTGATACCTTCTGTATTGTTTATCTTTTTTTCTTTCATAAATTACTCCTCTTCTTTTGCTAAAATTCCTTTTTTACTATATCATTTTTTTGCAATAAATACAAGCACTGCTTGTGTAAAAAAATAATTTATTTTTATTAAAAGTTACTATTATATAATAAAATTTTATGTAAAATTTGGTAAAAGTATTTATTTTTTTTTATTTTTATAGTATAATGATAATGTAGGTATATAAGGAGGTTTTATGTTTATGTGGACAATTTGGTTAATTATAGCAGGAATTTTTTTCGTTGGAGAAATTATGACTGTAGGATTTTTATTATTCTGGTTTGGTTTTGGTTCTCTTGTAGCAATGATTGTTAGCTTTTTTACTAGTAATATTATTATTCAAACTTCTGCTTTTTTAATCGTTTCAATTATATTATTATTTATTACAAAACCTTTTGTAAATAAATTTGTAAATAAAACTCCTACTGTTATAACTAATGCTTATAATATTATAGGAAAAAAAGCAATTGTTTTAGAAGATATAGACCCTATTCAAAGTAAAGGTCTTGTAAAAATAGGAACTGAAACATGGTCCGCTGAAAGTGAATCTGACAGAAAAATATTAAAAGATACCGAAGTTGAAGTCACAGCTATTAAAGGTGTTAAAGCTGTTGTAAGATCATTATAATTATTTTGTTCGTTATTTATTTTTTGTAATATAGTTTATACTTTGTATCATATATAGTTATAAATTTTTTACTATAATACAAAATTTATAAATATATTTAATAAATAGAAGATTAGAAATCTTCAAAAAGGAGGATATTATGTGGATTTTATTAATTTTACTTGTTATTATTTTAATTATTGCTTTTACTTCAATTAAAATAGTAAAACAAGCAGAGGTGTATATTATTGAAAGACTTGGTAAATTTTATAAAGTTGCAGATGCTGGTCTTACAATCATTATTCCATTTTTTGATCATGTAAGAAGTGTTGTAAGTTTAAAACAACAAACAATGGATGTTCCACCTCAAGATGTTATTACAAAAGATAATGTTACAATTACTATAGATACTGTTGTTTTCTATCAAATAACAGATCCTGCAAAGGCAGTTTATGAAATTCAGAGTTTGAAAAAAGGTATTGAATATTTGGCTATTACTACAATTCGTGATATTATTGGTAAAATGAATTTAGATGAAACATTTAGTTCAAGAGAAGGTATCAATAATCAATTAAGAGTTGTTTTAGATGATGCAACAGATAGATGGGGATGTAAAGTAGAAAGAGTTGAAATTAAGGATATTACTCCACCAGCTGATGTAAGAGATGCAATGGAAAAAGAAATGAATGCTGAAAGAAATAAGAGAGCATTAATTCTAGAATCTGAAGCTCAAAGACAATCAGCAATTACTATTGCTGAAGGTAAAAAACAGGCTGCAATATTAGAAGCTGATGCTGATAGAGAAGCTCAAATTAGAAGAGCTGCCGGTGAAGCTCAAGCTATTAAAGAAGTAGCAGAAGCTAAAGCTAAAGAAATTCAAATGGTTTATGAAGCTATCAAAAAGGCAAATCCTGATGATAAATTGGTTCAATTAAAATCTTTAGAAGCTTTAGAAAAAGTTGCTGATGGTGAAGCTAATAAAGTATTTATTCCTTTTGAAGCAACAAATGCTTTGGCTAGCCTTGGTAGCCTTTCAGAGGTTGTTAAAGATAATAAGAAGAAGAGTGAATAAATCGCTTTAATTTGTTTGAATTTTATATAGGTAACCTTTCTTGTTGTACACGGAAAATTTCATATAAAGTCAAGATAAAAGTCGATTTTTCCTATACAATAAATAATGTTGTATACGAAAAAATCTGTATTGACTCATTACATAAGTTGATTTTCTTTTGAAAATAAATTTTAGGCATTTATTTTCAATTTGAATCTGTATATTTCATATTGTTTCCTATACAATAAAAAATAGGATTTTCTATTTGTAGAAAATCCTATTTTTTATCATAAGTTAATATTTTTATCCATATTATATTAATTTTTAATGTCCCATAACAATTCTGTATTTTGTTCTACTTC
>CALXSO010000111.1 GCA_944391155.1 uncultured Clostridia bacterium | reverse complement strand
AAATCTCTAGCATATGTTAAAACAGCAGAATGAAGTCTAGCCACATTTCCCATAAGATAATAAAAACCTTGACCTGCAACTCTTCTAGCACTATCCAAATCTAACCCATCAAGAGATTCTAAAATTTCTCCATGAAAAGGTATTTCATAATCAGGAACAAAGGGATCACCAAATTTTTGGATTTCCACATTTTCACTATCATCCTTACCTATTGGAACAGATTCATGCATAATGTTTGGTATTTTCATCATTCTTACTTTAATTTCTTCAGAATAATCATTTTCTAATTTTTCATTATCCTCTAATTTCTTATTTATTTCTTGAACCTCTGATTTAACTTTTTCTGCTTCTTCTTTTTGACCATTTTTCATAAGTTCACCAATTTTTGAACTCAAAAGTTTTCTTTCTGCTCTTAAATTATCACCATTCAATTTAGCTTCTCTATTTTTAACATCTAATTCCAAGACTTCATCAACTAAAACAAGCTTTTGATCTTGAAATTTCTTTTTAATATTTTCTTTAACAAGCTCTGGATTTTCTCTTAATAATTTTATATCTATCATAATAATGCCTCTCCTTCTTTTGAAAATAAAACCAAAAACAAATTATTTCATATAATTTTTTTCAATCTCATCAACTAATTCAAATCTATATTTTTGACCTGTTATATTATCAGGTCTTTCTGGAATTTCTTCTAAAAACATTTTCTCAGGTCTAACCCAAATTTTACGACCATCTTCTCTATAATATAATGGCTTATAAACAACCATTCTTTCTTTATTTTCCGAATCATAAGCAATATTCTCTACAAAATAATAATTTCCTTTAAAATGGCGATAAACACGACCAATTTTTACTTCATCCATTAAGATCACTCCTATTCATAAATTAATATAGTAAAAGTATACTATATTTTTTAATAAATAGCAATAAAATGGAAATAATAAACATAAAAAATAGGTTATAAATCAGTGTAGCATGAAGGTGAAACGGCCGGAATGTTGATATCTAAATATTTTTTATAAAAAAATATTTAGATCTACCTATTGGACTTTAACAAAAAAATATTTATATATCAACATTTCGGTGTACTATACAAAATTTAGTCTAACAATTAACAAAAATAGTCTAAAAGCATAATCTAACTATATAAAACTTACTTGTCAAAATAATTACATTAAAGTGAATTGAGGGAAAGAATGGTAATAGAAATTTTAAAATTGATATTTTATTCAACATTAATTGTTTTAATAGCAAAATACATTTTAGTAAACACATTAAGAAAAATTGCTGAAAATTTGAAATTAAAGGCAAATATAATTGGAAATATTGCAGGCTATGCTACATCTATACCAGAATTATTAACTGTATCAATCTCAAGCTTTTCAGGATTAATAAATGCAAGTGTTTTTAATATACTAAGTTCTAACATAATAAATTTTGCTCAATATATTTTCTCCATAGGAATAAATAAAAATATAAAAATATTAAATAACAAAGCCATAAAATTAGACATTGTATTAGTAATTTTTACAATTATTATTCCAATAATATTATTAAGAATAGAAACATATAATAATATAATTTTAGTACCAATATTTATAATTCTAGCTATTATTTTTATTAAAATAAACAGCAAATATCATAGAAAACATCTAAAGAACATTGAAAATAAAATTTTAGAAAGAGAAGAAAAACAAGAAAAAGAAGAAAGAAAAAATAATAAAAGAACATATATATATATTCTATTATTATTAATATCTGGAATATTATTATATTTTGTTGGAAATAAACTAGGAGAAGTATTAGAAAACATATCAAAATATTTTAATATTTCAGAAACAATTATAGGAATAATGTTGGGATTTATAACAAGTATTCCAGAATTAATTACATTTATTGAATCACAAAAACATTATAAAACAAATAATGAAAACCAAATATTAGGTGTAGTCGAAGCCACAAATAATTTATTTACTTCTAATATATTAAATTTATTTATTATTCAAACAATAGGAATAATCATATATGTATATATCCATCTTTAAAGCAAGGTGCTTTTATACTAGATCTAATTTTAACAAAAATAATATTATGTTACAATTAAGTGTAACATAAAGGTAATCTGTATGAAAGGCTGATATATAAGTGTTTTTTGTCAAAAACATCTTTAGGTCTACCTATTGGTCTTTGACAAAAAATACTTATATATCAACCCTCCAGACTACTCTACAAAATGAAGTCTGACTAGTAACATATAATTGTAACAAAGAAAAATAGATAATAATAAATATTGACATAAGAATAATAAAATGGTAAACTCAATATAGATTATAGAAGAGAGGTGTTGTTATGGAAGAAGAAAATAATCCAATAAAAATGAATGAACCAAACGAAAAAAAACAAAATGAAAATCCAAACGAAGAAAGAGTATATGAAGCAGAAGTAGTAAACAAAGCATCAAATACAAATGCTCAGAATTCAGAAAAGAAAAATAATAATTTTGCATTAGCAAGTTTTATATGTTCAATGGTAGGGCTATTAATATTTGGAATACCATGTGGAATCGCAGCTATTGTAACAGGAATAATAGGACTTGTAAAATTTGATTCTGTAAATGAAAAAAATAGATGGATGGCAATTGTAGGTTTAATAGTAGGAATTTTTGATTTTGTAATAGTTGTTATGTATAATACAATGAAAATAAGTTCTTTATTATAAAAATAAGTAAAATAAAAAACTATGTATTTGAATTAAAAAAAAGATTTTTCAAATATATAGTTTTTAAATTTTTTATTGCATAAGAACAATACGAAACTTCGAGTTACACAGACTTAAAGTGAAAATAAATCTCTAAGATTTTATTTTCAAAAGAAAAATCAACTTTTATCTTTACCCTATATGAATTTTTCCATGTACAACAAGAAAGGTTATCTATAAAAAGACTCATGTAAGTCATACTGATGTAGCCTCGATACATTTATTATAGAACTTTTTCAGCTACTATTCAGCATGACATAAAAGCAATCCGTCTGAAATATTGATATATAAGTATTTTGTCAAAAAAACTTTAGGTATACCTATTAGTCTTTGACAAAAAATACTTATATATCAACATTTCAGACTACTCTACAAAATGAAGTCTGAATAGTAACCTTTTTCACAAAAAATTCACAAAAAAATTAGCAAAATCTATTGACAAGTGCTAAAAATGGGTATAATATATACGAAGTTAGCAAACAAATACAAAGAGTGCTAATTACTAACAATTACAACTAAAGAGGTGAAAAAATTGTTAGATGATAGAAAAAAGAAAGTATTGCAAGCAATAGTTGAAGAATATGTAAATACTGCAGAACCAGTTAGTTCTAGTTCACTCACAAACCATGAAGACTTAAGTTATAGCAGTGCAACAATTAGAAATGAAATGGCAGACTTAGAAAAAGCAGGATATCTAGAAAAAACACATACATCAAGTGGAAGAATACCATCAGAAAAAGGATACAGGTATTATGTGGATGAATTACTACAAGATGATAATATAAGTTTAGAGGAAATAAAATATATAAGTGATAAACTAGAAACTAAAGTAAATGAAATAGAAGAACTAACAAAGATTGCAACAACAACTATTTCAGAAATTACGCACTATACAACAGTAGCCATAGGACCAGGATCAGATAATCAAACAATACAAGAAATCAAATTTGTATTACTTGGTCCACGAATGTTAATGGCAATAATACTTACAAATAATGGAATGGTTAAAGAAACAATAATAAAATTTGATGAAGACATAACAGAAAAACAAGTAGAAACAATAAATTATATGTTCAACCAAAAATTAAAAGGACAGCTATTAGAAATTATAGATGTTCCATTAGAAAAATATTTAATAAATGAAATGAAATATAGTGTAAAAGTAATAAAACCAATAATTGAACAAATAAAAAAAGCAATAACAGAAGAAAGACAAATATACTTAGAAGGAGCAAATAAATCATTTGAATTACCAGAATTTCATAGCTTAGATGTAGCAAAAAATTTTATAAATATTATAGATGAAAAAGACTTAGTTGCAGATATGTTAGATTCAGGATTTGCTCAAGACATAAATGTATATATAGGTGAAGAAAATGAAAAAGAAGAACTTAAAGATTTTAGTATAGTTACATTTAAACATAAAGTCGGAGATAAAGATTTAGGAACAATAGGAATAATAGGACCAAAAAGGATGAATTATTCAAAAGTTATTTCAGTAATGAAATATATAAGCAAAAAATTAAATGAAAAAGATGTCTAAAAATTTTAATATACAATTTTAAAATTTAGTTTTTATATTTAATTACAATATAAAAAAGTTCTATAGTTATTTTTAAATTATAAGTAATTACATATAAATTATATAATTAAAAAAATTAAGATAAGCATAAAAAATATTGCTTAAAATTGATTTAATAAATTAATATAGAAAGAAGGGTAAAAATGGCAGAAAAAGAGAATAATTTAAATGAAAAAGATTTAAATGAAAAAGAAGAAAACAAAGAAACAAAACAAGAAAACAATAAAAACGAGAAAGAAAATTCTCAAACAAAAAATGAATTAAAACAAAAACAACAAGAACTAGAAGATATAACAGATAGATATAAAAGAGTACTAGCAGAATTTGAAAACCATAAAAAAAGAAGTCAAAGAGAAAGAGAAAACTTATACAATATGATATTATCTGATGTAGTAGAAGCAATACTACCAATATTAGATAATTTAGAAAATGCAGTAAAAGTAGAAACAAAAGATGAAGAATACAAAAAAGGTATAGAATTAGTATTAAAACAATTCCAAGACACTTTAAAAGCAAAAGGAATTGAAGAAATAAAAGCAGTAGGAGAAATATTTGATCCAGAATTACACGAAGCAGTAAGTAGTGTTCAAGATGATACAAAAAAAGAAAAAGAAATAGTTCAGGAATACAGAAAAGGATACAAAATAGGAACTAAAGTTATTAGACATTCGATGGTTGTTGTAGCCAACTAAAACGAAATAAAATAGAAGAAAAGATGAAAAAAATATCTAATATTAAAATTTAATCAGTTTATAAATTTAAAAAATATAAATTAGAGGTAAAACCTCAAAGAAAGGATGAAAAGAAATGGGAAAAATTATAGGAATTGACTTAGGAACAACAAATTCATGTGTAGCAGTAATGGAAGGAGGAGAACCAGTAGTAATACCAAATGCTGAAGGAAACAGAACAACACCATCAGTAGTTGCTTTCTCAAAAAATGGAGAAAGATTAGTAGGACAAATTGCAAAACGTCAAGCAGTTACAAATCCTGACAATACTGTAATCTCAATAAAAAGAAAAATGGGAACAGCAGAAAAAGTAAATATAGATGGAGATTCATTTACTCCACAAGAAATTTCAGCAATGATTTTACAAAAATTAAAAGCAGATGCTGAAAACTATTTAGGACAAAAAGTAACACAAGCAGTTATAACAGTACCTGCATATTTTAATGATAGCCAAAGACAAGCAACAAAAGATGCCGGAAAAATAGCAGGGCTAGACGTTTTAAGAATAATAAATGAACCAACAGCAGCAGCTTTAGCATATGGAATGGATAAAGAGCAAGATCAAAAAATATTAATTTACGATTTAGGTGGAGGAACATTTGATGTATCTATACTAGATATTGGAGATGGAGTATTCGAAGTTTTATCAACAAGTGGTAATACACATTTAGGTGGAGACGACTTTGATAACAAAATAATTGATTATCTAGCAGATGAATTCAAAAAATCAAATGGAATTGATTTAAGACAAGATAAAATGGCAATGCAAAGATTAAAAGAAGCAGCAGAAAAAGCAAAAATAGAAT
>CALXSO010000110.1 GCA_944391155.1 uncultured Clostridia bacterium | reverse complement strand
TTGAAAACTACTTAAATCCCTGACCTACTACTTCTCTTGAGTTAGTTATTATGATGAAACTTTTGGGGTCTATTTTTCTAGCTATATTTTTTACTCTTGCTATATCACCTCTGGCAGCAGCACACATTAGTACTAATTTATCTTTTTTGGTATACATTCCTTTTCCTATTAATCCTGTAGTGCCTCTTTTTATATTTTCTCCTATTTCGTATGCAATTTTTTCATTTTTGTCTGAAATTATAAATATTAATTTTGTAAAATATACTCCTTCAAAAAATATATCAATTATTTTTCCCATTATATAAATTGCTATTGCTGAATACAGTCCTACTTCTATTTCTTTGAAAAAAATTACGTTTAATGCAACTATTACTGCGTCTATTATTACAATTATATTGCTAGTTCTTAATTCTGGTTTATAACTTTTGGCTAAATAACTTATTAGGTCTGATCCTCCTGTTGAAGAATTGACTTTTAGTAGAATTGCTGTTCCTAAGCCCATTATTATTCCACCATATATACAGGCTAAAAATCTGTCATTTGTTAATGTCTCAAATTTATCAAAAATATCTACGAATATGGAAAATGCTATTGTTCCTATCATTGATTTTATAAAAAAATTTTTTCCTATTTTGTATACTGCAAATATGAATAATGGGACATTGAATGCAAGCATTGTTGTTCCCATTGGTATTTTTAATAAATAATAAAAGATTGTTGCAACACCTGCAATTCCTCCTGAAGATAGTTGATTTGGTAATAGAAATTGTGATGTTCCTATTGCCATTATTAAAGCTCCTATCAGTGTTCCTATTATTTCTTTTATCATTTTAGGAATTTTTATTTTTTCTTTTATTATTACTTTCACAAAAAATCACCATACTTTATTTTAGTATGGTAATTTTAAATATCTTTTATTCAAATCAATTATTCTTAGTTTATTCAAATGTTTTGGTTATTTCAATTTTTGATTTTCCTTGTTTGACTTTTTTGTCTGGATTGATTCTTAAGTCTACATCATATGTTTGTTTTAATTTTTTTATGTTTTCTTTTTTGTACCCTATAACATTATTTGTATCTATTGGATTTATTGTTACTTCAACTTCTTTTACTTTTACATTTAGTTTTTTTATTTTTTCTACAATTGAATCATACCATAAACTTGATTCTACTAGTTGTCTGAATGCTGGATGATATGGTCCTGCTATTATTTCATTGTTTTTATTTTTTATATATTCTATTTTGTCTGTATCTTGGAACCCTACTCTTATTATGTCTATTTTTTTATCTGAAAACATTCTTACTAGTTCTTTACAGGTTTCTACTGCCTGTACTATTGATAATGGTTTGTATCTTTCTTGTTCGTATTCTTTTTCTAATTCTGTTCCCTTTTTTATTAAAACAGGATAGATTCTTACCATTTTTGGTTTTAATTTTATTAATTCTTTTGCTGTATTTATTTCGTCTTTTCTTGTACTTTCTGGTAGTCCTACCATCATTTGATGACCTAGTGTGAATCTATATTTTCTTATTAATTTTGATGCTTTTCTTATGTCTTCTAATGTATATTCTTTTCCTACTTTTTTTAGAATGAAATCATTTGCTGTTTGTACTGCTAATTCTATTGTTTTTACTTTATATTTTTTTAGCCTTTTTAATATTTTTTTATTTATATAGTCTGGTCTTGTTGATATTCTTATACTCTTTACTTTGTTTTCTTTTATGTATTGATATGCAAGTTCTAGTAGTTCATTTTGCTTTTCTTCTTCGATTGCAGTGAAGCTTCCTCCAAAGAATGCAATTTCTATTTCTGCATCATCATCTTTTATACTTTTTAAATATTCTTCTATTATTTTTTCTGCTTCTTTTTTTGTTATATTGTTTTCTTGCTTATTAGTTGTTTTTGAATTATAAAATATGCTGTCATTTGAATATTCTGAATTTGATACAAAAACTGGTATAACATACTTATGTTTCATGGCTTCACCTCTTTCTTTTATTTTATTGTAATAATTCTAATGCTTTTTTTGCTGCTTGCATTTGAGCAGCTTTTTTGCTTTTTCCTACTCCATTTGCTAATATTTTTCCATCTACTTCTACTTCTGCTTCAAATGTTTTATCATGGTCTGGTCCTGTTTCTTTTATTATATTATATTCTATTTTTACTTCTCCTTTTTCTTGTAGTTTTTCTTGTAAAACTGTTTTATAGTCTTTGTCTCCTACATTTTGTGTTGCTATTTTTATTGGTTCTTTTAAGTTTTCAATTATAAATTTTTGTGCTGGAACTATTCCTCCATCTAAGTATATTGCTGCGATTATTGCTTCTACACAGTCTGCCATGATTGCAGGTTTTTTGTTTCCTTGAGTGTGCTTTTCTGATTTTCCCACTTTTATATATTCGTCTAAATGGTGTTTTTGTGCTATTTTGTGTAGACTTTTTTCACATACTACTGTTGCTCTTACTTTTGTCATTTCACCTTCTCTTAAGTTTTTGTAGTTTTTATATAAATAGTCGCTTGAGATGTATTCTAATATACTGTCTCCTAAGAATTCTAATTTTTCATTGCTTTCTTTGTTGTTTTCATATGCATATGATGTGTGTGTTAGTGCTGTTTCTAATAATTCTTTGTTTTTAAATGTGTATTCTATGTTTTTTTCTATTTTTTTCATATTTGCTTCCTTCTCTTTTTATTTTATTATATTATATACTATTTTTGGGATTTTGCAAGTGAATTTTCTGGACATGTTATTAATTTGAAAAAGCCCTATTATTTTTATATAATAGAGCTTTTTTGTTGCTTGTTTTTCATAGAAATATGCAATCTATGAAATACTGGAATTATTATTTAAACTTTGCAGATAGTGTTTTAATTAATCCATAAGAATTTACTCTAAAAAAGTATTCTCTTCCTAACAATCCTACTCTTTTAGTATTTACTTCATTTACTATCCTTTCTGCAAATTTTTCTTTTACATCCTCCTCGCCATGGTTTACTAAAACCAATTTTAAGTTTTCAAATTGTTTTAAAAATTCTATTAATTCATCAGCTTTAGCATGTGCAGAAAATTCTGTTGTGTATTCTACTCTTGCCCTCTTTTTTGTGACCAATCCTCCTACTTGTACCATTTCTTCATTTTCTGTGTCTTTAAGTCTCCTTCCTAAAGTTCCTTCTGCTGTATAACCAGTAAATTGTATTAGTGAATTTTTTCTTGATATATATTCTGGTATATATGTCTGTGCTGGACCATATGACCCCATTCCTGATGTTGTTACAATTATTTTTCTATCAGTATTTTCTAATATTTCTGGTCGACTATCTTTGCTTACATATGTTAGATTTTCTGGTAGAAATTTTTTCATTTCTTCTTTAATATGCAACTTGCCTTTTAGATATAGTTCTGTGTATTGTATTGCTAGCTTTCCATCAAAGTAAATTGGAATTTCTGTGCTTAGTAACCCTTCTTGTTGCATTTTCATAAGTTCATACAAAATTTCCTGTGACCTTCCTAATGAAAAAACTGGCGTTATAACAGTTCCGTCATTCTCTAAGCTGCTTAATATGTTGTCTTTGAAACATTTTTTTATCTCGTTTGAGTCCATATCTCCATAGGTTGATTCTTGTATTATTGTTAATTGTAATTCTTTAACCCATTTTGGAAGTGGATTTATAGTTGTAAAAATGTTTGTATTATTATAGTCTCCTGTGAAAAATAAATTAATATCTTCACAGTCTGGATAACTTATTTGCACAAGTATACAAGCTGCTCCAATTAAGTGTCCATTTGTGAAAAATGTTACTTTTATGTTTTTATTTATAGAGTATGTCTTTTCATATTCACATTTTTCTAAATGTTGTATTGTTCTTTCAACATCTGTTTCATCATATAAACACTTTATATTTTTCCTTTTGGAAACATCTCTTAAAACTTTATAGCTGTCTTTTAGTGCTATTGGTAGTAACATACATGTGTCTTCTGTAGCATATATTTTTTTAAAATATCCTTTTCTTACCATGTATGGTAATCTACCTATATGGTCTGTATGATTGTGTGTGATTAAGCAAAAATCAATGCTTTCAGTGTTAAATGGCAATGTGTAGTTTAATTCTTCATATTCCCGTTCTTGGAATAATCCACAGTCAACAATAAATCTTATTGTTTCATTATTTGGTAGCTTGCAAATTATTAGATTGCAAGAACCTGTAACTTCAGGGTGTAACGCCATAATGTCTACATAGAACCGATTTTTTTCTCCCATAATAATTCCTCCATTAAATTAGTTTAATTCAATGCTTTTATATACATTGTATTATAAGTTTACTATTTTTATTTGATTATGTCAATTGTTCTTTTATTTTTTTATCTTTAAAATTAATTTTATCTGTTACAATTCAGTGTATCATAAAGATAAGCCAACAAAAATATTGATATATAAGTACTTTATACATTTTGTTAAAAAATTTAAGTCCTCCTGTTGGGCTTTAGCAAAAAGTATTTATATATCAATATTTTGCTCTGCTCTACAAAATTTAGTCTGCATAGTAAGTTTTTTCTAACATTTACTAACGAAACTTTTAAAAAAACTGTGGACAAGTTTTTCCTTTTATTATATAATATGGTTGTATAATTATAATTTATATTGAAAGGAGACCTTGAAATATGGATAATAAAGATTTTTCTGGTAGAAAATTAACTGATGTTTTCAAAGAATTAGAACAAGCTCGTTATTCATATGAACAAGAAAATCTTATAAGTGATAGAAAATTAAGAAACAAGACTGAAAAGAAAAAAGATAAAATTTCTAAAGTTTCGAATATTTCTAATATAAAACCTAATAAAGAAAAAATTAAATCTGTACATAAAGTTAAACTTTCAAAAAAAGCAATTCCTATATCTGGTGGTATATTACTTCTTTTAGTTATTGCTTCAGTAGTAATTGTAACTTTTTCTAATTCAGTAATGTCAAAAGATTCTTTAGCTTCCTCAGATGTTATTTCTATGAATGAAGATGTTGAGGTTGATGTTGAAATTAATCGTCATCGTTTGAATGCTCATAATATAATTGTTTCAAATGCTTCTCTAGAAACAGTTAAAGAACAAGTTGTAGAAGAAAGAGATATACCTTTTGAAACAGTTGAACAACAATGTTCTTATCTTCCTAAAGATGAAAAGACTACTATTCAAAAAGGTGAAGTTGGAAAAAAAGATGTTACTGTTGTTAAAACTTATGAGAATGGTGAATTTAAGGAAGAAAATATTTTGAGTGAGACTAAAACAAAAGATTTTTTACCTGAAATAATCACAGTAGGAACTTCTGAATTTTTAGCAAAAATTAAAGCTCACTTAAATGATACATTATATTTAACTTCTGATTCTGTTTTAAGAAAAGAAGCTAGTGATACATCAGATGAAGTTGCTAAAATTGAAAAATACATAGATGTTAAATTATTGGAATTACCTAGTGAAGATTGGTGTAAAGTTTCTTATGATTCTATAGAAGGTTATTTACCTACAAAAGTTTTAACATCTGCTGCTGCAACACCTACGATGCCAGAAAATAATAGAATTAAGAAGATTAAAGATAAATTAAATATTGAAATGCCTTTAAATAAACCTAGTGGTTTGACATTAAAAGATTATCAAAAGATTTTTAAAGATTTACCAAATGATAAAAATGATGTTTTTGAAGATAATGCTAAAGTATTTTATGAGGTTGAACAAGAATATAAAATTAATGGTATTTTCTTAGCTTCTTTAGGTATTCATGAAAGTAGCTGGGCTACATCTCAAATTTCTAAAGATAAAAAGAATTTATTTGGTTATGGTTCTTATGATTCTACACCTTATGAATCATCTTATGATTTTGATACATATGAAGAAGGTATTGTTTTAGTTGCTAAAGTTTTAACAAAATATTATATTAATCCACCAGGAACAAAAATCTATGATAATGAAACTGCTGTTGCTACTTACTATAATGGTTCTACTTTGGAAGCAGTTAATCAAAGATATGCAAGTGATGAGGATTGGCACCAAAAAGTATTTTCATATATGGAAATGTTGTATAATAGACTTTAATTATTTATAGGAACGGAGGATTCAAATGAAAAAATTAAAAATAAAGCACGATAAGTTGATTTTGGCTATTCTAATTATATTACTTATTTTGTCTATACTTGGTTATGCATATATTTTTTATGCTAGCTATGCAAGAGATGAATTTTTTCAAACTTCTTTAAAAATTGCAAATCAAAATCAAAATTCTGTTTTTAGAGTAAGTAGAATTCTTCTTTATAGTAGTGCTAATGCTATTGATAATAGTGCCAACCAATCTTTACAAAATTTGAGTATTTGCCAATATACTGATATTGCTCTTTCTATAGATAATACTAGTTATATTAGTGATTTGACATCTACTAATACAGTTAAAGAATTATATATTGATAATATTCAAATTACAACTAATGGTGGTGTTGGTACTCAATATTTAAATTATAAAAATTTAAATGACTTTGGTAATTTTAATGTTTTGTCTGTTCCTGAAAATGGTAGAATTGATTTTAACATTATTCATAATAACGAGCAAAACGAGACTGCGGATTATTCACAACCTACATTTTATGCTGATTGTTCTAATCCTATTTCTCTTGGTTATATTAATCGCGATATTGTACAAAATTTTTCTGTTAATGAACAAATTAATTCTCTTTCTTTTAATGGTAAGCTTTTACAACAGGCAAATGTAAATCTTGATGATATTAGTTATATTATTAATTTTGATATTCATATAAAGAATTATGATGATGATAATTTTTCTTATCATGCAACTTTAAATACTAATTTAAATGATTCAAATAGTAGCATATATTCAGGTTATTTGTATCAGGGTAAGACAAATACTTCTGGAAGTGAATATGATTTCTTTAAAGAGATTAATTAAGTTTAAATATTTTGTTATGAATTTGAAATATTATTAAATATGAGTTTTAAAAATGAGTTTATTTATTTGTAATAAACTCATTTTTTTATTTTTTATTTTATTTTTGTTTTTGCGTATTTTTCAACATTTTTTGACTGTTTCTTTAAAAAAAACAAAAAAAATTAAATTTTTTTTAAAAAAATGCAACTTTTTTGCCCCTTTCTTTCATCTTTATAGTAGAGGTGAAAATTATGATAAATTTATTAGTAGTTGAAGACAATGCAGAATATTGCAAAAACATTATTAATTACATATCTCAATATGTATCTGATGTAAGAGTTTACGGTATTGCTTATACTTCAGAGGAGGCTATTAGTATTATTGATACAGAAATTCCTGATATCATTTTACTAGATTTAAATTTAGATGATTTAGGTGCATTTAACATTTTAAATTATATTACTGAAAATGAACTTGAAAAGTATACTAATTCTATTCTTGTCTTTTCAAATAAACCTTTAACTAATTCTAAATTTGATAATAGTAAATATATTAATAGCTATTTTAAAAAACCTGTTGAACTAAAAAGTATAGCTTTTCAGCTTGGCAAGCTTTCTAAAGAAAGGGCTATTATTAATTCTGAAATTTTTATAAGAAATAAGATTGTTCGTGAATTGGAATTCTTGAATTATAATTTTTCTTATCATGGTTCAAAGTATTTAATTGATGCTCTTTATGTTCTTTACGTTAATAAAGACAAATTTTATGATAATTTGAGTAGAGATGTTTATCCTATTGTTGCAGAGAAGTATAATAAAAGTGCTAATACTGTTAAATGTGATATTTCTCAAGCAACTAAAATGATGATTTGTGATTGTGATGAGGATATTATTACAAGTTATTTTAATTTGTCTAATTTTGTTAAGCCGACTGTTAAACAGGTTATATTTACTGTTCTTAACAAGTTATAATTTTGATATTATAACTTGTTTTTTTTATGTGGTTTTTTGCTTTTTTTTATTTTTGTGGTAAAAAAAGTTGTATTGTGATAATTTTCGCCTAGTTTTGGCAAATGCATTTTGATCTTTAATCACTTTATCTTTTAAAGTGGTTTTAGATATAGAAAACTAGAAAGGAAAAAATGTAACTGTCAACTTAGTTTTTTACAAAAAGGAGAATTGTATGAAAAAAAATTTTTTAAAGCTTAAAAAGCGGATTGTAGGTATTGTTTTAGGTGTATCTGTTTTCGCTTTTTCTGTTGTTCCTGTGTTTGCAGATGAACAGGAAAATGAGAATTCTACACTTGAGTCTTCACAAACCGCTGAAACATTGACCAGTCTGGACAATGTTGAAAGCATTTTGCCTCGGGCTGGTACTGAGACTTGGTATGGGTCTGGTGCAGGTGGGAGTTATACTTTTACAAATTATAACCTAACACCCGTTAAAACTATGGGGCAGAGTGGTACTTTAATTATATCCGGAAGTTTCTCTGGGGCTGATGGTTATGCAAATTCTAGTCCTATTAAACTAACTGTTCAGATTAGAAGTATTTCAGGTGCTGTTAAAGCTTCAACTATTCAAATTGATGATAGGTCAGGTGCTACTTTCTTTTCAGTAGTTGCGTCTGTGAGTGCGGGTGAAAAAATCCAGCTTTATTTTGATGCTTCAAGTATAGCTAATCCCCCAGGAATTTACCGTAGTGCTTATGTTTCGTACGATTATGCTATAATATAAAATTAAATTCTCCTTTCTAGTTTTAACCTAAATTAAAATAAATAAGTTGAGGCAAACTATGTTTTACCTCAACTTTAATTTTACTATTCAATCTTATCTATTTTTTTGCCTCCAATGATTTCTCCTGTTGTAATATCAATATAATACTCTTTATTTATTCCTTTATAGAAAGAATCTATTTCGTTTTCATTTGTATAATTGTGTTCTATTTTTACAATCCAAACATTTCTTACTATATTATCTGTTTCAGTAAAATTTGTATTTAAATCTCTATTATATAAATTGTCTATATTATTTTCTAATAAATAAATAAAATTATTCATTTTCCTAATACCAATTTTCGTTTCTATCTTTTGAATTTCTTTTTGTGTAAATTCTTTTTCTTTATTTGATGCTATATTAATTGCTTCCTGTTCAGTTATTACTTGTGGATTGTCTTCATATATTCCATTTAAATCAATATAGATTGAGCTTACTTTAATATTATTTTCACCTATGATAAAGTCAAAATTTAACTCTTCATATGGGTTTATTATATTATTGTATTTTTTGTAATATTTTGTATTCCAAATTTTTCTTTTTTCACCGTTAAAAACTTTATATTCTTCATTGCATATATCTAGTTGATAATTTTCCTTTTCTAAATTTATTTTCGTATATATATCATTAGCAATTTTTATAGCTTCTTCTTTTGTAATTTGTTTTTTATTTTCTTCCTTTTCTAAAAGATTTGTATTATCAAATGCCATTATTTGCCCATTAACCGCATTTATTTTCATTTTTATTGTATCTTGATTATTTTTTGCCTGAATTTCATAATATTTCTCTTCATATGTTTCTCTCTTATTCTGTTTCAAATCAATACTTTCTATTTCTTCATTCTCATACCCTAAATTTTTTGCTATTTCCAAAGCGGTTTGTTTTGCCTGTTCTTCTGAAATTAATTTTTTCTTTTCTTCCTCAGATACTTCTGTGTCTGCTATTG
>CALXSO010000109.1 GCA_944391155.1 uncultured Clostridia bacterium | reverse complement strand
TAACACCAATAGATGCATTAAATACACTGGTTAAAATTAAAGAAAAAATGAAATAAAAATTTAATAAAAGAAAACATTCTAATATAGACACTATTGAAGTTGCAATTGTTTTTTTCTCATTATAATGATACTAAATGTAGCACTCAGATAATCTCGGTTAATATTGTTAAAGAAACTTTTGTAAATATTATAGAAAGCAAAATCAAAAGGAGTAATTTGAAAATTTTTTCAAATTACTCCTTTAAACTTTTATAAAGCCTAAGATTTTAAAATTACAATTCAGTGTGGACTCTATTATTTTTATAAAAATAAGGATTAGCTATTCATACTAAATATGAGTGAATTTATTACCAAATTATAGAAACAAAGGGAAATATTTCAAACAGCTAAAAACAAACAAATGTTTACAACTCACAAAAATGATGATATAATAATTTTAAAGTTATAATTTGGAGAGTGATAAGAATGCAAAAATATTATTTATGCATAGATTTAAAAACTTTTTATGCTTCTGTGGAATGTGTAGAAAGAGGTTTAGATCCATTTAGCACAAATTTAGTAGTAGCAGATTCAAGTAGAGGAAAAGGAACAATTTGCTTAGCAGTATCTCCAAAAATGAAAATGCTAGGAGTAAAAAATAGATGTAGAATTTTTGAAATTCCTCAAACAATAAAATATATTACAGCAAAACCTAGAATGAAAAAATACATAGAATATTCAGCAAATATATATGCAATTTATCTTAAATATTTTGCAAAAGAAGATATTCATGTATATTCAATAGATGAAGCATTTATGGACGCTACAAAATATCTAAAACTATATAAATCCAATCCAATAGAACTTGCTAAAATAATTATAAAAGATATATTTAAAACCTATGGAATTACAGCAACAGCTGGAATAGGAACAAATATGTATTTAGCAAAAATCGCATTAGATATAACAGCAAAACATAATCCAAATAACATAGGTTATCTAGATGAAGAAAAATATAAAAAAGAATTGTGGCATCATAAACCACTTTCAGATTTTTGGCAAATAGGAAAAGGAATTGAAAAAAGATTAAATAAAATGAGAATTTATGACATGTATGATATTGCTCATACAAATCAAAAAAAGTTATATAAAGAATTTGGAATAAATGCAGAATATTTAATAGATCATTGCATTGGAAAAGAAAGCTGTACTATTGCAGATATAAAAGCATATAAACCTAAAACAAATTCAATTTCAAATAGTCAAGTCTTATTTGAAGATTATTCATTTGAAAAGGCAAGATTAGTTTTAAAAGAAATGGTAGAATTAGGAAGCCTAAGACTTATAGAAAGCAATTTATTAACAGATAGCATAGGAATATATATAGGATATTCTAAAGACATCATAAAAGCCTCAGGAGGCACAAAAAAATTAACTAATTATACAAATATATATTCAGAACTTTTGAAATCATTTTTAGAAATATATGACAAAACTACAAATAGAAATATTGCTATTAGAAGGATAGGAATAAATTTTGCACATACAGTAGAAACAGAAAATATACAATTAAGTCTATTTACAGATCAAGAAAAAATTGACAGAGAAAGAAAGTTAGAATTAACAATATGTAGTATAAAAAATAAAATGGGAAAAAATATGATTATTAGAGGTATGGATTTAGAAGAAGGGGCAACAACAATAACTAGAAATAAATTAATAGGAGGTCATAACAGTGGTGAATAGAGTACTAAGAGCAAAACAATTTCTTCCATTTGATGCATTAAAAGGATTACAAGAAGAACTAAGAAAAAAAGAAATAGAATATGAAGAGAAAAAAGAGTTATCAGAGGAAAGATTGAACGAATTAAATAATAGTTTTAATCAAATTGAAAAAGGAAGTTTTATAAAAATAAAATATTATAAAAATAAAAAATACAATGAAATCAGTGGAATAGTAACAGATATTAATTATATAAAAAAGAAAATAAAAATCAATGAAAATGAAAACATAAATATTTCTGATATTATAGACATTTACACATCATAATAAGCATAAAAAGAAAAAGATACAAGACAAAAAACTACAAGATAAAAAACTACAAGATAAAAAAACTATATTAGTCATATAATATTGGTGTATTTTGTATTTAATAATCCATGTGTAAAATAAAGATTTATGTTATAATAAATGCGAATATATAAAAGAGGTGAATAGTATGAAGAAAATTTTAATAGTTGAAGATGATATAACTATTAGCAACGAATTAAAAGACTTGTTAGAAAATAGCGGATATAGTGGGATTATTTTAAAAAATTTTGAAAAATCTTTTGAAGAAATAAAAAAAGAAAATCCAGACCTAATATTATTAGATATAAATATACCAAAATTAAATGGAGAAATATTATTACAAAAAATAAGAAAAGAAAGTAATGTACCAATTATAATGGTAACAAGTAAAAATAATGAAGCAGACGAAGTATTATCTATGAGTTATGGAGCAGATGATTATATAACAAAGCCATACAATCCAACAATCCTTTTATTAAGAATAAATGCAATTTTTAAAAGAATGGAAAATAAAAATGATATTCTAACATATAACAAATTAGAAATAAATCCCAAAAAAGGGATTATTAAAAATGAAAAAGAAGAAATTATTCTAACAAAAAACGAAATGATTATATTTACATTTTTATTAGCAAATAAAGGAAATATTGTAACAAGAGACGAACTAATGACTGACCTTTGGAACAATGATTCATATATAAACGACAATGCTTTAAATGTTAATATAAGTAGATTAAGGACAAAATTAAAAGATTTTGGATATGAAGATGCAATTGAAACAAGAAAAGGGCAAGGATATATACTAAAATAATCTTGATTTGAAAGGAAAAGAAAAATGAAATTAAGTAAATATTTAAGAAATAACTATCTAATTATATTATTATTTATAGTTATCATATCTGTCATAAATTTAATGTTAGTATCATTTAAAGTGGAAAATCAAGCAATAATGGGAATAACTGTTACATCAATTTTGGGATTTATTTTATATGTGATTTATGATTTTGGAAGAAGAAAGAAATTTTATAATAAATTTTTAAATGATTTGGATTTATTAGATAAAAAATATTTAATAACAGAAATGCTTGATAAACCTAATTTTTATGATGGAGAAATCTTATATAACTCCTTATATGAAATAGATAAATCAATGGCAGAAAAAATAAAAGAATATAGTTTAAGCATACAAGACTTCAAAGAATATATAGAAATGTGGATTCATGAAGTA
>CALXSO010000108.1 GCA_944391155.1 uncultured Clostridia bacterium | reverse complement strand
TATATTTAGGTTTTTATGGTTTTACCTATAAACTCATTTATAAGATTTCAAAATTCAAAACTACTTAAAAATACTTTTTATAACAAATATTTAAGTCAACTGGTTTTTCTATTCCATCTAATTTTCCCTGAGAAGTATATTGCCAAATATCATGTTCTCCTGGAAATTTAAATTTATCACCTGGAATTTTTCCATCATTTAATCCATAAGATGCAACCCATATTGAATATTCATCTGGTATTTGCTTTAAATCTATCCATGTCAATAATCTATTAATATTTGAATATATTCCTACCTTATATCCTGCTTTTATAATTATCTCTCCAAATGCAATACACATATCTGTTCTTGTTTTAACACTAAGATTTTCTTGACATGAATCTTCAATATCAAAAAATATTGGTAATTCATAATCTGTTTGTCCCGTACTTTTTAAATATGATATTAATCCTGTTGCTTCATTTTTAGCTTCTTCCACACTTGTTGCGTATGAATAAATATATGTTCCTAATGGAATATTTTTTCTTTTTGCTTCTGAATAATTTCTTTTAAAATAATAATCTTCTCTAAATTTATCTTGGCTTTCCAAATAAAATCCAGCTCTTGCAATCATAAAATCTACTTTATTTGTTTTTACAAGTTTATCATAGTTAATTTCTTCTTGATGTTCAGATACATCTATCCCATAATATTGTCTTTTATATTTCCCAACAAGTCTAATCTGAATTGCTTCAATTCTAAGATTTTTACCTGTCGTTCCTGCCTGTTCTCCATCTATGTACCAATCTGTCCATCCATTATTTTGAACATACACCCTATACTCAACTGTGTAATTATCTAATCCTTCTAGTTTGATTTTTATTGCCTCTATTTTTTGATTTTTATCTGTTGTTCCTGCTTGTTCTCCATCAGATACCCAGTCTTGCCATCCTACATTTTTCACATGAGCTTTATATTTTATACTAGCTCCTTTTGGTGCATTTCTTAAATTTATTTTTATAGCTTCTATTTTTAATCCACTATTAGCTCTTCCTGAAGTTTCTCCATCTCTTTCACGATATTTTTCTTCCCATCCAGTATTTTGGATATGTGAATAGTATTCAACACCAAGTGTTTTTGAAGCTTCAACTTTTTTTGTTATTTTTATTTCCACAGCTTCTATTTTCTTTCCTTCTACAACTTTACCTGCTGTTTCTCCATCAGCAACCCAATCAAGCCATCCATAGTTTTCAATATGTACTCTATATTGAACGGAATAGTCTTGCATACCAACTAATTCAATTCTTATTCCATATACCTTTTTATTCTGTCCGACTGTTCCGCTTAAATTTCCATTTTGAGCCCAATTCTGCCATCCACTATTTGCAATATAAGTTCTATATCTAATTCCTGTTCCACTTGGATTATTATTAAGCTCTATTTTTAATGCTTCAATCTTTCTATTTTTTCCAGTTGTTCCTGCCATTCCACCATTATACTTATAATCTTGCCACCCTTCATCTTGCACATGTGCTACATACCAAACACCCAAGCTATTATCCTTATTTTCATTCTTTACTATCTTTATTTGTATAGCTTCTATTTTCTTTTTTGCTGATATATTACCTGCTGTTTTTCCATCTTGCACCCATTCCTGCCATCCCAAGTCTTGTAAATGCACTCTATATTGCACTGAATATTGTTCTGTTCCTTCCAATTTTACTTGTATTCCATATACTTTTTTATTTTTACCTGTTGTTCCTGAAACACTATCATCATATTTCCAATTTTGCCAAGCATCTCCTTCTACATATGTTCTATACTTTATCTTCATTCCAGAAGGAGCATTATTTAATTCTATTCTCATTGCTTCTATTTTTTTATTTTTTCCTGTTGTTCCTGAAGTTGCACCATTCTGTTTATAATCTTGCCATCCTATATCTTGTACATGTGCCATATATCTTACTGTTATATTTTGATTTTGTTTTGGTACTATTTTTATTTCAATTGCTTCTATCTTCTTTTTTGAAGATATATTTCCTGCTGTAGTTCCATCATATACCCAAGCCTGCCATCCTAAATCTTGAAGATGTACTCTATATGTAACAGAATATTCACTTGTTCCCTGTAATCTAATTTGAATCCCATACATCTTTAAATTTTTTCCAGTTGTGCCTGATATTTCACCATTTTTCTTCCAAGTCTGCCATCCGCTATTTTCTATATATGATTTATACTGGATATTTATATTTTTTGTATTATTAACAAGTTTTATTTTCATTGCTTCAATTTTTTTTTTTTTTTTAGTTGTTCCTGCTGTTTTAGGTTGATTCACAAAGTTCTGCCATCCTTCATCTTGGACATGAGCACTATACTGTACAGCTAATCCAGATGTTTTTTCTACACTTTGCGTATCTATTGAATAAACTTGTATATTTTCCTCTTGTCCATCTTCTACAATAGAATTTTCATTATTTTTTTCTATGCTATCATTATTATCTACTGTATTACCAGCTTCATTTTTCTCTGTTACTTCATTTGCATTAGTTGTATTTTCAGTTGTTGTACTTATGCTATTTGTACTGTTTGTATTATTAATATTATTTGTATTATTATCTGTTATAACATTATTCTCTTTTATGGAATTATTATCGCTATTCACATTATCCTCTGCCATAGTATTGTTTATAGAATTTGTAACATCATTTGTTTCTATGTCATTACTTATTTCATTTTCATTTGTTACATCTTTTTTTTCTATATTTGATTCGTCAGTGTTTGAATCTTCTATATTTATTTCTTCATTATCTTCTATATTATTTGCACTTTCAGTTAATGTATTTTTCATAATAGTATTATTACTTTCTTTAGCTTGTACAACTATTGGAAAAAATACATTTAATACTAAAATTAATAATATAATTGCACTTAAAAATATTCTTTTCATTTTTAACACCTCACTAGAAATATTATACATTTTGCAGAAAAATTTTTCAATAGTTTTTTGTTTATTATTGTAAAGATATACTGTTTAGTGGTTACAACTCAGACTTAATTTAACAAATCAACAAAAAAATAATATATAAGTATTTTCATAAAAAACATAAGCAAATGCTTAAGTTCTTTCTACTTATATATTAACTATATTAGTATTTAGATTTTATTCTTTCGCTAGTTTTTCCGATTTTTCTTTGTGCTTATATATTAACTATATTAGTATTTAGATTTCTATTTTAAAAATAAAAATTTTAGGTTTGTCCCCAAAATCCCTATTTACAGGGATTTTAAGGACCGTCCCTTAATCCCTATTTGATAGCTATATGTATATTCTCAATATTTGCTTGCATTTCTCTTGCTATAATATTTTGTATTTGTGCTACTTCTTCTTGTTTTAATTCTGTTGCTCCTACTATTACTGTTATACTATTACCATTTACAAATATTACATTGTTTTGAAATCCTTTCGTTCCAATTAGATTTTCACATATCATTATACTATTTTTTGTGTTATTTATTTTTGTTATTTCCTCTGTTGCAGATTGCTTTTGTGTTTCTAATGCATTACTACTATTTAATATTTTTTCATATGTTTCTAACATTTGAGAATACATGGTATCTCTTTCTAATTTAGAATTTGTAAAATATTCATTTGATATTGTATTTGAAGTAGATTGTGCATTATCCTCTATTTGGTTTGTACTTTGATTGTCTTCAGTTATTTTGCTTTCTTGTTGTTCTTCTGTTTTTTCCACATCATTTTCTTCAGCTTCATTTGTAATATTAGCAATATCTGATGAATTAGCTAAACTATTTTCTGTTTCATTACTATTAATATTTTTTTCTCCATTTTGATTTACTATGTCATTACTACTTACTAATTGTGCATCTCCAATATTCTCTGTTTTGGTTTCTGATTCTGCTTCTGTTCCTACATCTGCTGTTTCCATTTCAATTCCTGCTGTAACTTCTTCATTATCAGTTGTATAACTTAGATATCCTGCTGTTATTAACATTAACGCTATTACATAAATTATTATTTGATTTTTTTTGAAAATTTTCATTCTTATCCCTCTTTCTTTGGTTTTTTGCTTTAATTTTTCCGTATACAACAAGAAAGGTTACCTATAAAAAGACCTGCGTAAGCCATGCTAATGTAGTTTCGCTACCTTTCTTTTTTTCATTGTAGTTAATTCTTAACTACTTAATTCAAATACTTGAATTTTATGCGTTGGCAAACTTGTCACTGCTTCTACAGCTTGAATTATACTTGTTTTAATGTTTGCGTCATTTGCTCCTTTTGCTGTAACTATTGCTCCTTCTATTTTTGGATCTACCACTTTCTGTGTCATTGGTGTTTTTTCTCCATTATCTTCTTGATATATAATATCTTTTTGTGAATCTGTTTCTTGTATTTTTCTTGTTCCACCTGACATATCTGTTTCTTCTGTTGTACTTGTTTTTGAATTTTCATTATACATTGGTATCACTTCACTTGATTCTGAATAATTTATGAATACATGTACTTCTCCTACTCCCTGTATTGTTGATAAAATTTTTTCTAATTTTTCTTCTAGGTCATTTGATGATGAGGTTTCTATTGTTTCATTATTACTACTTTTTTGAGTTATGGCTAATTTTTTTGTCTCATCATTTTGGGTTTCTTTTTCTTTGTTATTATCATTCCATATTAAATTAATTGCTATTATTGTTACTATTAATATGATAATAAAAAACATCAGATTCTCTATTTTCTTTTTCTGATTTTTTGGTCCTTCTGAGTTTTCCTCATTACCTATTAATTTCTTTAATTTATCTTTAAACATTTTTCATTCACCTCATATTCTTCTATTAAAAAATTTTTTATTTTTTTTATGTCTGTATTTGTTATTTCTTTATTTTCTACATTTTCATATCCGTTATTTTCTTCATTTTCTTTGTTTTCTTCTTCTCCTATTTTTACTTCCTTAATTTTTTGTATTTCTTTTACCAATGCATTTTCTATTGTTTCATCATTTTTTTTTGACTGATTAATTGAACTCTCATCTTCAGAATTATTCATATTATTTTCGTTATTCTCTTCATTTTTAACTTCTTTATCTGCTTCTTTTGAATTTAGTTTTTCTTCATTGGTTTCTTCACTTTCCTTTTTTTCTACCTGTAAAGTTATATTTTCTATACCACTATTTTCTTCTTTATTGATATTTGCTTCTACTTTACAAGCTTTTACATCATATCCTCTATTTTCAAGCTTTTTTTCTATATCTTTTTCTAATTCTTCTACATATATCTCATTTAATCTTTTATCCATAGATTCTTGATTAACATTTGCTGTCGTTTCTTGTGTATTATTCATATATTTTTCTAAGTTAAATTCACTTATATTTATTTTATCTTTGTTTTGTATAAATGGTGAAACTATATTAAACAATAAATACAAACCCATTACCATTTTTACATATTTCTTCGTTTTATTATTTGGCAATAACATTTCTAGTATTGATATAACTATAATTGCCAAAACTATATTTTTTGCCCATGAACTAATTACCTCAATCATTTGCATCTCCTTTTGCTAATAAATTTCTCTTTTGTTACATTTCTTACATGTAATTTTCTACTATGTCATCTATACATCATCCCACTATTAGAAATTTTTATAACTAATGTTGTTCCTATAATAACCATAAAAGAAATTGCTGATAATATTGCTAGCAATATTTTAAATATATCTCCTATCTGCTCTAATAAATTTATTATTTTTCCATCTGCTATAGGTTCACATACACTTGATACCAACTTATAACATATTGTTAGTATTCCTAATTTTATAATTGGCATTATACAAATTCCTATTATCACTATAACTCCCACAAAACCTATTGCATTTTTTAATACTATTCCACATCCTAATACTGTATCTACTGCATCACCTAATATTTTTCCCACGATTGGTACAGCACTACTAACAACAGCTTTAGCAGTTTTTGCTGTTATACCATCTACACTACTAGACAAAGTTCCTTCTATTGATAAAACACCTACGAAAATCGTTAGTATAATCCCTAATATCCATATCATACTTGATTTCATGAATTTAGCCAATTTTTCTATTTGAACTTTATCCGATATTTTTGAAACTATACATATTACTGCAATAATTAGTGTTAATGGTATAAAAACTGTTTCTATTAAATTTCCAATAAAATTTATCATAAATAAAATAATTGGTTCTAAAATACTACTTGTTGTTATACTTCCTGTATAAATCATCAATGACAGTAATATTGGTACTAAACAATTCATAAAACCTACTAAATTATTTGCAGTATCTTTTACCATTTGAACTATATCTGTAAAGTTTGACATTATTATTGTTACTATAGCTATATATTGCACATAATAGATAATTGTGGATATAGTATCATTTTCTAAATTTTCACTTACTGATTTTAATATACTATGTATAATAATTATTACTAATATACTTAATAATGTTTTTATTCCTGTTTTTAGTTCATCTCCAAATAGGTTTTGTATTCTTTCATATATCGTATTATTATCTACTTCGCCTGAAATTGCTGAAGTTAATATATTTGAAATATCTATGTCATTAAAAAATTCTCCTGTATATTCATTAGCATTTTCAATAAAACTATTTATACCAAAGGTTTCTTTTTGCTGTTCTATGGTTTCTTCTATATTATCTTCTGCACTTTGTTCTGCTTTTGAATATGTATTAGTTGTTAATAAAATAATTAAAATAAAAATTATAATTTTTAAAATTCTTTTAATTATCATCTTTTTATTAAGAAGAGTTTCTCATATCCTCTTTTTACTCCTTTTTACTCAAACTTTTCTCCTTGTTTCAAAATATACTTATAAAATGCATAATCATAATCCAAATTAATTTTTAGCTAAAATATTATTTTTCTATATAAAATTAAAAACAATACCAATTATTAAATTAATATATTATTTTCATTATCTATCAGGCTTACTTTCTCTAGAACTTTTCAAAAATAAATATTAATCTTTTATAATTGTAAAAAATGTTTTTTTAATTTGGTAATAATTTTAATATTAATTCTAATAAGCTAGATAATATTGGAATTGCCATAGATATAATTATTATTTTACTTCCAATTTCTATTTTACTTGCAATAGCCGCTTCTCCTGCATCTTTACATATACTAATTGCAAATTCTGATAAAAAAGCAATTCCTGTTATTTTAATAAGTAATGTTATAAATTCAGTATTTATATATGATTGATTTACTATTGATTGAATTAAATTAACTATTCCTGTGAGCTTGTCCATTATTAAAATTAATATTAATACACCTGTAAGTAAGCTTATATATATTGCAAATTCTGGCTTGTATTGTTTTAACAATATGATAATTACCAATGCAACCAATCCAATTCCTACAATTTTTATAATATCCATATTGTCACCCCATTACTATATTTATAGATTAAATAATGTTCTTACTGTATCAAATAGCCCGCTTATTTCTTTAATTACCATAGTTAAAACAATAACTAAACCTGCTAAAGTAGTCATCATTGCTTGATCCTCTCTTCCTGCTCTTACTAACACTTGATGTAATACAGCTACTAAAATTCCTATTGCAGCAATCTTAAATAATAAATTTATATCCATATTTCTAGTATTAAAATGACTAAAAAGTAACTAAAATTACCTTCTGGTCATTTCTTCCTCCTTTATTTTATTTGCACTTTTTATTGAACTGTTTTTACAAACATACCATAATTTTTATATTGTTAATCAGTCAAAACTTTGATAATAATATTTTCTTGAAAATACACCCTGAATCTTTTAAATTTATATTTTATATTAATAAAATTACAATTACTAATCCCATTGTTGTACCTAACTTTTGATATAATTTCTGATTCTTTTCTTTTTCCTGTTGTGCCTGTTTTATTTGAGTATCTAAAAAATGTTCTGTTATTTCAATTTGACTAATTTGTCCTTCTATATCAGTTATTCCTAATTGTTTTGACAATAACTTTATTACTCTAATATCTTCTTCATTTAAATTAGTATTTTTCTTTTCACTTTCTATTGCTTGTTCCCAAGCTTGAGAAACCGAAAAATCTTTTAAACCTTTAACTGTTGACTTAAATATATTTGATATATTCTTTGTTATGTTTTTAGAAATTTCTTCGAAAATTTCTGGTATCGTTTCATATGTAAATTTTATTTTTGTCTTAAATAAATTTAAAGCATTTTTTAGTTCTTCAAGTTCTTGAACCCTATAATAGTATCTTTGTGCTAACATCTTACCAATTTTACTACTTGACAAAAAAATTACTAATAAAAAAATATATTTAATTATCTGCATATCTTTTACCTCTATTTTAAGTCTTGTCCTAATCTTTCTATTTTCTTTTTTCTATTTTATTCAATACTTTTATTTTTAGAACTAAATGAATATAATTTTTTCTAAAATATTTTTTTCCAATAATTTATTTACTTCATGATTATTTTTAACATCTTCTATTGTTCTTCCATGCATTGTAAAAATACCCTTAACTCCCGATATTGTTAGTTTCTCTATTGCTTGTACATCTTCTTTACTACCAATTTCATCACAAGCAATAACTTCAGGTGCCATTGATCTGAGAAGCATTAATATTCCTTTTTCTTTTGAGACATTTTCTATTACATCTGTTCTTATTCCAATATCTTTTTGAGGAATTCCTCTATAACACGCTGCTATTTCTCCTCTTTCATCTACTACTCCACATGTTTTTCCATTAAATGATATTTCTTCTATACCATTACTAATATTTCTTACAATATCTCTTAGCATTGTTGTTTTTCCTTTTCCTGGTGGTGAAACTAATACTGTATTATATATTGTATTTTCATTTAAATTAATTATTTCTTTTAAAATTTTTTTGCTACAACCTTTTATTTCTCTTGCTATTCTAAAATTAAGACTTGATATATATTTTAAATTTACAATTTTATCATCTTCAATAACTCCTGTTCCAGTTATTCCAATTCTATGTCCACCTTGTATAGTTATGTATCCTTCACTTATTTGCTTTTTGTACGCATACAATGAATTCTGACATAATTTTTCTAATGTTTGCATTATATCTCTTTCTGTCACTATATAATTAATACATATATCAAAGTCTCTTAGTTTTAGAATTATTGGTCTATTTATTCGTATTCGTATTTCTTGAAGATTGTCCTCAATTTTTGCTCCTTGATTTTGCTTTAATACTTCTAATATTATATTATTTATATTATCTGAAAAATAAATTAAAATTTCTCTCATATAATCCTTTCTTGTAACTATAATTCATAACCTTAACTTTTAAATATTAATAAATATATTTTTTAAGTTCGGGCTATAAGTTTTTATTAGAAATAACAATTTCTCATATATTTTAGAAATAATAATTTCTCATATATTATAATTTAAAATTTTATTTAAATTTTCACAAAAAAATACTTATTTTAATAAAAAGTAAAGAATATATATTGGTGAATAAGTGTTTTTATCATATCCCATCCTTTTCTGTCATACACAAAAAATCCACATAAAATCAAGAATGACATTAATTTTTACCATACAAAAAAAAGAATATAATAATTTTTATTATTATATTCTTCTCAAATAATTTTAGAACTATAAAATTTAATTAATTTCTTCTATTTCACTCCATTCATTTAATCCGCCATTAACTGTATCTATTGTTGCTGTAACTTTATACTTTCCATCACTACTTGTTATTTGTACACTTGGCTCTGTATCAGTAGAAATTATTTCAATATTTGCATTTCCTTCTGTTCCATATCCTTCACTATTTTTAAATTCTTCTATAATCGCCTCTAACTCTGCCATATAAGTAACATCTTCGTTTCCGTCAATATATCTTTTTTCATAATAACTATTCATTGCATCATTTGCTAATAGAGCTACTTGCTCTTCTAAAAGTTGCATACTTGTATTTTCTACTGCTTCTTGAGCTTGATTATTAATAACTACTCCTGATAGCATAGGTAATGGTAACATAAATATCATAGGGTTTCCATATTCAAATCCTAACTGTGTCATTTGATCTGTATTTATATCTATTATTCTTTGATTTAATGCTTGTACAAAATTTTGTAAATTTTCTGTATCATAATCATTTAATATAATTGAATTATCTTCTGTCAATTCCTCTACTTCTACCATATCTACAAAATTTATAGCATTTTCAAAATTATATTCATAACCAAAACTTTCACTTGAATCTGAACTTAATAAACCTTTTATTCCAAATTGATATTTTTCATTGACATTTTGCATAGTAGTTATTCCTGAAAAATTTGAATTAAAATAAATTGTTCCTTGGATCTCATCATCATTTGATATAGTCATTTCTATATTATAATCTAAAGTATCATCTGCTACTTGTTTGTCTATTTTAATATTATATGTTTCATTGTTTATTGTTAAACTTTGTAATTTATCATTTCTCTCTGATAGATTAATTGAAAATTCTCCTTCTTCTACCTTTGATTCTTGTAATGATGAAATTATTTTTGAAATAAATTCTGCATTTATTTCTTGTACATTTTCTCCTGAAATTTTGTTTTGCATCAACAATTTTATTTTTTCTAAAGTAATATTATCATTTTGTAATTCTGTTAATAATGCTATAACTAAATTTTTAAATTCTTCATTTTGCATTGTTAAAATATATGTTGTTGTACCATCTTCTGAAACTTGCTCTTGAAATTGCTCTTCTTTTAACTGTGTATCTAATACTCCTAAATACTTATTTATTACTGTTTCCATTTCTTCAGGAGTATATTCAACTGCTTGAATTTCTTCTTGAACATCTATTTTATCTGGAATTTCTGTTGTTTCAGATCCCATTTTTTCTAGTAATTCTTTTAAATTATTATTTTCAATTGTTACATATTTTTCTGAAACATCATCTGTTTGAATTCCATAAAAATCTCCTGTATGTCTATATATCATAGGCCAATTTACATCATCTGAATATTGCAAAGTTATATTTTGTTCTGCTTTATTATTTATTTTGTCAGTTTTCCCTGAAAAATCAATTGAAAAATTATTAACTGCATCTATAATTTCTTCTGTTCCATTTGATCCCCCATCTATATTTACATAGAAACTTCCTTTATTTTCATATGGTGTTTGTTCTTTTCTCTGGAAATATGTATCAAGATTTTTCTCTATAAATCCATTTTCTTGTTGAAATAATTGTGCAGAATATTTTATAAATAAATCTTTATTTGTTTTAAAGATATCTGTAAAAAAATATAAATACGCTATTACTCCTAACAAAACTATTATTAATACAATTACTGTTATTATTATATTTCTAACCAATTTTGTCCCATTACTTGGAACTGAATTTAATTCTTTTTTCTTCATACGTTTTCCCCTTTTCTTTTATTTTTTATTCTTCCCAATTATGATATACATTAGAAACATCATCTAGTTCATCCAATTTTTCCAGTAATCTTTCCATTTTTTCAATACCTTTTTCATCTAGTGAAACCGTTGTAGTTGGCACCATTTGTACCTGTGCTTCTATAAATTCTAAACCAGAATCTTCTAACTTTTCTCTTACTGTTTCAAATTCACTTGGTTCTGTAATAATTTCATATATTTCATCTTCTGATTTGAAATCTTCTGCACCAGCATCTAAAGCTAACATCATCAATTCATCTTCATCAATATCTGTTGAATCCTTTTCAATTATAATTACTCCTTTTTTGTTAAACATATATGATACACAACCAGTAGTTCCTAAATTTCCTCCTGCTTTATCAAATACATGTCTTACATCTGCTGCTGTTCTATTTTTATTATCTGTTGCAGCTTCTACTATAACTGCTACACCATTTGGACCATAACCTTCATATACTATTTCTTCATAGTTTTCATTACTTGTAGATGCCTTTTTTATTGCATTATTTATTGTATCATTTGGCATATTCGCTGCTTTACATTTTGCTATAACATTCTTTAATTTTGAATTTCCTGCTGGATCTGGTCCTCCCTCTTTAACTGCTATTAATAATTCCCTTCCTAATTTTGTAAATGCTTTTCCTCTTGCTGCATCTGCTTTTCCTTTTTTAGCTTGTATATTATGCCATTTTGAATGTCCGGCTCATTTTTAATTCCTCCTTCTCAATTTTTTCAGTATTTAAGCCACTTTAGGCTGTTCTATTATATAAACTATTTCGTGAAATTTCTTTATTGTTCTTTGTTGATTCATATAGGGTTCCAAGGTTCTTATTGAACGAATTATGCCAAAATTGTGCCAGAAATTTCAGATTGCTATTTATGTAAATAGATTGTTTTGTTGCTAAATTTATCCAATTTTTAAACAACACTACAAGTATTTTATCATACTTTTTTTATTTTGTGTAGTATTTTTTTACAAATTATACTTGTTTTAATTTTTTTACATATTTTGTTGCATTAATTTTTTGATTTCATCTATTGTAAATATGTAGAAATAGCTACAAGAGTCGAATATTCTTTAACTGAAACATAATTTAGTTTATATGTTCATTGATTCAATAAATTGTAGGGCTAGTAATTAAATATTTAGCCTCATATTTCATTGTTTATCTTTTTTATTTTTTAGTAAATAAATTGCTAAACAACTTATTCCTATTCCTAACATAGTAATAGCATTATTCATATCAATT
>CALXSO010000107.1 GCA_944391155.1 uncultured Clostridia bacterium | reverse complement strand
GGAGTTGATGCAGATACAGTAGGAAATATTTGTGATAAAATAAAAGAAATAGTAGAATTAGGAGTTCAAGTAGCAATCGTTGTTGGAGGGGGGAACTTTTGGAGAGGAAGAAATGGACATCAAATGGAAAGAACAACAGCTGATTATATGGGAATGCTTGCAACAGCTATGAATGGATTAGCTCTTCAAGATGCTTTAGAAGCAAGAGGAATATATTCTAGAGTGCAGACAGCTATTGAAATGAGAGAAATTGCAGAACCATTTATTCAAAGAAAGGCTGAAAAACATTTAAATAGAGGTAGAGTTGTAATTTTTGCTTGTGGTACAGGTCATCCATATTTTACAACTGATACAGCAGCTGTATTAAGAGCTACTGAGATAAAAGCAGATATTATTTTACTAGGAAAAGCAATTGATGCTGTTTACTCAGCAGATCCAAAAATAGAGCCTGATGCTATTAGATTTGAAGAAATATCTTATTTAGATGTATTAAATAAAGATTTAAAAGTAATGGATTCAACTGCAACTGCAATGTGTAGAGATAATAATATTCCATTATTAGTATTTGGAATATCAGATCCTGAAAATATTGTAAGAGCTGTAAAAGGAGAAAAAATTGGTACAATAGTTTCATAGGATAAAATTATTTGGATTTAAGAGGGGAAAATGAAGAATAATAATAAATGGTATAAAGATAATGTTTCAAGTAAATTAAAATATAATGAAAGCCAAGAAAAAAGACAAGATAAATATAATAAAGTTAATGAGTATATGATTTATCAAAAAATAAATGTGAGCGTTGTTTTTATAATAGTTCTAATATTTTTAGTGTTTCTGATTTTTTTTAATAAACCAAGTTCAATAGATATTTTAGAAGATGTAAAGAAAACATACATTTATGGAATGATTATAGTACTAGGATTAATTGCTATTGCAATTATATTATTTAATTTTATTGTGAAAGAAAAGAAAATATTAAGTAATTTATTAAAAATAATTTTATTTTTTAATATAATATTTTTAATAATATTTCTATGTATTGAAGCTAATTTAAATAGAACATATAATAATGAAGAAAAATTTGGTAAAATTTATGATACAAAAATAGAAAATAAAAGTGATAAAAAATATGTTGATATATGGAAAAGTATATTATCAATAGAATTAAAAACAAAAACAGAAAGACAAGTATTTATTGATGAAAATATGTCACAGTTCACGTATTTTAGGATAAAAGCATATTTAATATTTATATTGTATGTAATAACAATGATATCAAATACATATGTGATTGCAAAGATTGATAAGAATATAAAAGGGCAAGAAATATTAAATAAAAATGATAAAATATTGTTTAAAAATGAAAATTAGAAGATGGGAGAGATTAAAATGGATTATACAAATTTAAAAGAAAGAATGGAAAAAACAATTAGTGTTTATGCAGAAAAGTTAGCAGAAGTTAGAGCTGGAAGAGCAAATCCAGCAATTTTAAATAAAGTTAAAATAGATTATTATGGTACACCTACACCAATAAATCAAGTAGCAGGAATATCAGTACCAGAAGCTAGAATGATTTTAATTCAACCTTGGGACTTAAGTGTATTAAAAGATATAGAAAAAGCAATACTTGCATCAGATATAGGAATTAATCCAAATAATGATGGAAAGGTAATAAGACTTGCATTTCCAGAATTAAACGAAGAAAGAAGAAAAGAATTAGTAAAAGAAATTAAAAAAATGGCAGAAGAAGCAAAAATTGCAATAAGAGCGGTTAGAAGAGATGGAATAGAGGAAGCAAAATCAGAGCAAAAACAAGGAAATATAACAGAGGATGAATTAAAACAAGCAGAGAATGAAATACAAAAAATAACAGACAAAAACATTGAAGAAATAGATCAAATACTTGAAAAGAAAGAAAAAGAAATTATGTCTGTATAATGTATTTTAATAATATGAAATACATAGATTTAAATAGGAGTAAAAAAGCAAAAAATGGAATTCAAAGAGAATTTAAAGAAATATCAAGAAATAATAAATTTTGAATTAAAAAATAGTTTGCCACAAGAAGATTCGATGGAAAAAGAATTATATATAGCTATGGAATACAGTTTACTCGCAGGTGGAAAAAGAATAAGACCAATTTTATTGCTTTCAACATACCAATTGTTTTGTGATGATTATAAAATATGTATGCCATATGCAGTAGCAATAGAGATGATACATAATTTTATTTTAATACATGATGATTTACCAGGAATAGATAATGATGATTTGAGGCATGGAAAATTAACAAATCATAAAAAATTCAATGAAGCAACAGCAATACTTGCAGGTGATGAATTATTTAATTTTGGATATAAAATAATAAGTGATGATATAAAAAATACAGAAAATCCAGAAGAATTGAAACGTAAAATACAAATCTTACAAGAATTTACAATTGCTGTAGGGAAAATGATTGCAGGAGAATATATTGATACAGAATTTGAAGGTAAAAAAATAAATAATGAGCAATTAAAATATATACATACATATAAAACAGGAGAATTAATAAAATTACCTGTAAGAATGGGGGCAATTCTTGCAAATGCAACAAATAAAGAACTAGATGCAGTAACAAGTTATGCAGAAAAAATAGGTTTGGCATTTCAGATAAAAGATGATATTTTATCTGAAGAAGGTGATGAAAAGATTTTAGGAAAACCTGTAGGTAATGATAAAGAAATGAAAAAGTGTACATATGTATCACAATACGGGTTAGCAGGTGCAAAAAATGAGTTAAAAAAAATAATAGTAGAAGCAAAAAAAGAATTAGAATTATTTGGTGAAAAAGCAAAATTTCTTGGAGATTTAGCAGAATATATTGCAGAGAGAAATAAATAAAAATACTATAGAAAGTAAGAGGGATTGAGATGGAAGATAATACTTTGCCTAAGCATATTGCATTTATATTAGATGGAAATAGAAGATGGGCAAAAGCCCAAGGAAAACCAGCCAGTTTTGGACATAAAAAAGGTGCAGATACATTGGAAAAGATAGTAAGATATGCAAATAAAATAGGAATAAAATATCTAACTGCATATGTGTTTTCAACTGAGAACTGGAAAAGAACTACAGAAGAAGTATCAGCAATAATGACTATATTGCAAAATTATTTAGATGATTTTGGTAAAAGAGCAGATTTAGAAAATATTAAAATAAATATTATAGGAAATCCCAATAAATTATCAGATAAAATGCAAAAAAGTATACAAAACTGTATGGAAAGAACAAAGAATAATACAGGAATAGTATTTAATATAGCATTAAATTATGGGGGAAGAGATGAGATAGTTAGGGCAGTAAGAAAAATTGCTGAAAAAGTACAAAACAACGAAATTTTGCCAGAAGAAATAACAGAAAATACAGTACAGGAAAATTTATATACAAAAGATCAACCAGATCCAGATTTAGTAATAAGAACAAGTGGAGAAGAAAGAATAAGTAATTTTTTGTTATGGCAAATAGCATATTCAGAATTATTATTTGTACAAAAAAATTGGCCAGATTTTAATGAAGAAGATTTAGATAAAGCAATAATTGAATATAAAAAAAGAACAAGAAAATTTGGTGCAAACTAAAAACAATTTTAGATGAAAGGAAAAGAAATGGATATAAAAAGAATAACTTCAGGACTACTAGGATTTCCTTTAGTGTTAATAACATTATTAATTGGAAATAAATATGTAGTAGATATATTACTAACAATAGTAGCAATATTAGCTATGGACGAATATTTAAATGCAATATCAAAAGTATGTAAACCAATCAGATGGGTTGCGTACGTTAGTTGTATTAGCATAGCGTTAATACATGTAATACCGCAAGAATTTTTGTCAGTGATAACAATTTTAGCAATACCAGTAATTTTCTTAGTTTTATTTTCTCATGTTATAGCAACAAACATGAAAGTAACATTTAAAGATGTGGCATATACCTTATTAGGAATATTTTATGTAGTGTTTTTTATGATGTTTGTAGCAATAATTGATGGAATGGATAATGGTAAAATATTAATTTGGTATGCGATATTTGCTGCATGGGGTACAGACATATTTGCATATTTTATAGGAAAAAAATTTGGAAAACATAAATTTAGTAAAGTTAGTCCCAAAAAATCAATAGAAGGATGCTTGGCAGGAACAATAGGTGCAATTGTAATAATATTGTTGTATACGTATTTTGCAAATACATATTGGGGAACAAATTATTCATACATATATGTAGGGATAATGGCACTAATATTAAGTTTAATTGGTCAAATAGGAGATTTTACAGCATCAAGTATAAAAAGATATGTCGACATAAAAGATTATAGTAATTTAATACCTGGACATGGTGGAATGTTAGACAGAATAGATAGTTTAATCTTTTTAGCACCATTTGCTTATATATTTTTTACATTATTATAAAAGATTTAAAATATATATTGTAAATATTAATGCTAAAATTTTCTAAGGCATAAACAAAAGAGAAAGATAACTTTTCTCTTTTTTAAATACTAAAAATTTATAATTTTTAGTATGAAGTGGCATAAAATATATAGAAGATTATAGTCTAGAAGGAGGAATAAATTGATAACCTTTTTAATTTCAGCGATAAAAATTATAATCTTATTGGGAGTGTTAATATTAATACATGAGGCAGGGCATATGCTAGTTGCGAAAAAATGCAAAGTAAAAGTAAATGAATTTTCAATAGGATTTGGTCCTGTGATATGGAAGAAGCAAGGAAAAGAAACAAAATATACAGTAAGATTAATTCCATTGGGTGGATTTTGTAGTATGGAAGGTGAAGATGAGAAATCTGAGGAAGAAGGTTCATTTTCAAAGGCAAGTATTCCAAAAAGATTAGCAATTGTATTTGCAGGAGCAGCTGTTAATATAATATTTGGATTGATAGTATTTTTTATTTTGATGTCAAGCACAGGAAACTATATTAGTAATACTGTAGGAAGTGTATTAGATGGATATGCTGCACAGGAGATAGGAATTGAGTCTGGTGATAAAATAATTGAAGCAGATGGTAAAAAAATAAAGAGTAAATATGATTTAGATGAGGTAACAAAAAATCTAAATGAAAATAGGCAAATTACAATTAAAATAGAAAGAGATGGAGAAATCAAAGAATACAAAACAAATTTAACTGAAATAACATCTAAAACTACAGGATTATATTTAGATGAGAAATGTAAAGTAATAGCAGTAGAAAAAGGTAGTGCGGCAGAAAAACAAGGAATAAAAACAAATGATAAAATAATAAAAATAAATGATGAAGATGTAAATGAAAGTCCAGAAAAAGTTGCTCAGATAATTCAACAAAAAGGAATAGGAACAGTATTATTAACAATAGAAAGAGGAAATGAAACTTTAAGTATAGAATTGACACCTGACCATGTGTCAACATATTATCTAGGTGTGAACTTAAAACCAGCAGAAGATACAATAATAAATCATTTAATCTATGGATTAGAAGAAACTAAAAATTTTAGTTTATCAATAGTAGATAATTTAAAACAATTATTTACAGGTAGAGTTGGATTAGATCAAATGATGGGTCCAGTAGGTATAGCAGAAACAGTAGCAAAAACAAATGGATTTCAAGAATTTATTTATCTATTAGCATTAATTTCATTATCATTGGGAGTAACTAATTTATTACCAATACCAGCATTAGATGGTGGAAAAATATTGATATTAATTATAGAAGCGATTAGAAGAAAGCCAATGAAGCAAGAGACAGAAATAAATATACAATTATTAGGGTTTTCGTTTTTAATAGTATTATCACTATATGTAGCTTATAATGATGTACTTAGAATATTTTAAAAAGAATGTTTAGAAAAAGAGAAAGGTATGTCTTAAAGGACGTACCTTTCTTATTGATAGGGAAAATCAACTTTTATCTTTACCATATGTGGATTTTTCCGTGTACAACAAGAAAGGTTACCTATAAAAAGACCTGCGTAAGCCATACTAATATAGCTTCGATACCTTATAAATATTTTTTTAATTTTTCAACAGTATGTTCTTGAAAGGCAATAAAATCTTTTAGAATAGATTTTATTTCATGAGTAGTATCAGGATTATTATTCCATAATTTAACACCTTCAATTATTCCCATATTTGTACCCTTTAACATCATTTCTGCTATTTTTGAGTTACTTTTATCTGCTAATGTATTCATTTCAATGCTTACCCAACCCATAGCCTTTTGCATAGGATTAAGTTGTTCAGGAACATCTGAATAATGACTTATTTCTTCATTTGTTCTTTTTAGTAAACTACTATATTCAGCATATTGATTTAATAGATCATCTTTAAGTTCTTGGTTATCTACCTTTTCAGTTATATTGGAAATAGAGTCTAATCCCATTTGAAGTCCTTTTCCTATTTCATTTAAAATATATTTTGAATTATCCATTTTGATACCTCCATTTTATTTTTATGTTTCAATTCAGTATGTTATAAAAGTTATTTGTCCGAAAGATTGCTATAATAATTATTTTTTGTCAAAAAAAGCTTTAAGATTTCATTTAGGAGATTTATAAAAAATAATTATATATCAACC